>JBILMY010000137.1:0-3756 GCA_044375265.1 Gammaproteobacteria bacterium
AACGAACTTTTTTTATTATCATAAAATCCATACACGCCAAATAATTTGTCTTGACTTGCATTCAGCCAGCGATAACCCAAACCCAGATTCCATTCACTCGTCCCCGCTTCACCTTTGACTACGCGAATATCCCCCAACACCACTTTATCCATCCGCTGCCATAAAGGATATAAAAGGTCTAATTCTGAATAACTTGAGCCGCGCGTCCCAGCCATCCCTGTTAAATACACTTGACCCGCATAACTCTTTGCAGAACTTCCTGATAAATTTTCTTGGGTGCGTGCTTCTTCTGCAAAAACACTGGCGGGAATGAGGCCGATACTGAGTAATAGACTACGGAAAAAAGATTTTAGATTCATGAAACTCCCCCTTTTATTTAGCATGCCACTTGAAGCGGCCAAAAGCATAACATGCTTTAGAAAAAGGGTCAATTTCTTGAAAAAACTAACTGGACAATAGTCGCATCAAATGTAAATAATCACGCTCGAGCGCTAAATCGGTTTTAATTTCTTCCATCACTTTACGATGGGCGTGGATCACTGTCGTGTGATCACGTCCGCCAAATTGCTCACCGATTTCCACAAGACTGCTACTCGTAAGTTCTTTGGCAAGGGCTATTGCCATATGGCGCGGCACCACGCTGCTTTTGGTGCGGCGCTTTGACAATAAATCCGCAATTTTTATTTTGTAATAATGGGCTACGGTTTTTTGAATATTATCAATGCTGATGAGTTTACTTTGTACGCTCAGTAAATCGCGCAAAATATCTTTGACAAAAGGCAGCGTAATGGATTCATCGCTGACATGTAAACTTGCCACAATGCGTTTCAATGCACCTTCTAATTCACGTACGTTCGAGCGTAAATGTTTGGCAATAAAAAGGGCAATGTCACTCGGAAAATCAATGCCCGCAGTGCTGGCTTTATTCATTAAAATCGCGGCGCGCGTTTCCATGTCGGGCGGCTCCACTGCAACCGTAAGTCCTGAACCAAAACGTGATTTTAGCCGCTCTTCCACGCCTTCAATTTCTTTGGGATAACGATCGCTCGTCATCACGATTTGACGATTGCCCTCTAACAGCACATTGAAGGTATGAAAAAATTCTTCTTGCGTTCTGTCTTTACCTGAAAAAAATTGAATATCATCGATGAGCAGCAAATCTAAGGATCGATAAAAATTCTTAAATTCTTGAATTTCATTTTTTTGCAACGCCTGCACCATATCTGCGACAAAGCGTTCGGAATGCACATAAAGTACATTGGCATCTGGATTTTTCTCGAGCAAATGATTGCCTATCGCGTGCATCAAATGGGTTTTGCCGAGTCCCACACCGCCATAGATAAATAAAGGGTTATAACTTTTGGTTTTAGCGTCGCCGCTCGCGACTTGAATACAGGCTGCTTTGGCAAGTTGATTGGATTTGCCTTCCACAAATTTCTCGAAGGTAAATAAAGGGTTTAAATTATGGGCCCGTTTTTTAGCACTGCTTTTTTTAGGGCTTGATACATGAGGGGTTTCTGCAGCCTTGTCCGAGGGATTTCCTACTTTGATTTTGACCGCGATAGCCTGTTCTTCAATATCGCTGAAATAGCTTTCAATGCGTTCTAAAAAATGTTTACGGACATGCTCTACAATATGTCGATTGGGGGCGTATAAAAAAAGCGTGGTACCTTTTAATTCTGATTGAAGGGGTAAAATAAAGGTGCTGATATCCTCAAAAGAAAACTCACTCTTCAAGCGATCGACGCACACTAACCAAGGCGATAAAATCGCTGACACGCTTTTTCTCTACACCGCAAATTTGTGATAAGGTTCAGACAAACTTTCCGCAACTGCTTGGTGCGTAAATTTTCCCTGCCAAACATTGAGACCATTTAAAAAATGGATATCTCTTTTGCAGGCGTCTTCAATGCCTGAGTTGGCAAGCAACAATACATACGGCAGCGTTGCATTATTGAGTGCAAACGTAGCCGTGCGTGGTACGGCGCCGGGCATATTGGTCACGCAATAATGAATCACGCCTTCTTCAATATAGGTCGGATTAGAATGCGTCGTGGGGCGACTGGTTTCAGCGCAGCCGCCTTGATCGATAGCCACATCGACAAAGACGGAACCCGATTTCATAGAGCGCATCATATCGCGGGTGACAAGTTTGGGCGCAGAACCGCCAGGAACGAGTACGGCGCCAATTAAGAGATCCGCAGATTTCACATGTTTTTCAATATTAAAATCATTGGAATAGACAGTGCTCAGTTTAGATCCAAATTGCATATCTAATTCTTTGAGACGGGGCAGTGATTTATCAATGACAGAAACGCGCGCTTCCATACCCATGGCCATACGAATGGCATTGGTGCCGACAACGCCGCCACCAAGTACCACCACATTCGCCGCTTCCACACCCGGCACACCGCCGAGTAATACGCCATAACCACCTTGCGCTTTTTCAAGGCAATGCGCGCCGGCTTGAATCGACATACGACCCGCCACTTCACTCATGGGAGATAATAAGGGTAACTGGCCGCGATCGTTCGTCACCGTTTCATAGGCAATAGCTGTACAACCGGATTTGGCTAAGCCTAAGGCTTGCTCTTTATCAGCGGCTAAATGTAAATAGGTAAATAAAATTTGATTATCGCGAAGGAGTTTAATTTCAGACAGTTGTGGCTCTTTGACTTTCACAATCATATCCGCTTTTGCAAAAATTTCTTCGGCCGTCTCAGTAATGAGCGCGCCCGCCTCACGGTAATCTTCGTCCGTGATACCAATGCCGGAGCCTGCATTTTTTTGTACCATGACTTTGTGCCCATGCTTAATCAGTTCATGCACACTGGCAGGCACCAAGCCTACGCGATATTCATGATTTTTAATTTCTTTGGGGACGCCAATTAACATATAAAAACCTCGTTGAATTGCAGAAAAATGACGGCTGAGAGTAGCACGCTTTAGGCTATTCGTCAATTTTGGTAGAAAAATATTGTCAAAGAAGCCTTGACTTGGTCTTAAAAAAATGCTATAATTCCCTGCATAAAAATTTATCTAAAGGTATTAACATGAAAAAAACCAATATTATCGCTAGTTCTTTATTACTTTCAGCTTTATCAGTAAGTGCATATGCTGCTACTTCTTCGACTATTCTCAATGTCAACGCGTCAGTAGGCGCTACTTGCAATGTGGCAACAGGCCCTGTCAATTTCGGCTTTTACAATCCAACGCAAGGACAAGCCTCTGATGCCAACGGTGATGTTACAGCAACTTGCACCAGCGGGACTCCTTATTCCATCGGGTTAGGTGCAGGACAAAGTGGCGATTTTGCCCAGCGCACAATGCGGGATGGCGCTAACCCGCTTGCATATAGTTTATACACAGATTCTAGTTATTTGACCGTATGGGATGATACCACTAATGTAGTTAGCGGCGTAGGAACTGGATTTGCACAATCTATTACCGTTTTTGGACGCATTTTAGCAGGTCAAACAAATGTGACTGTAGGAAACTATAGTGATATTGTAGCCGTTACTATCACTTATTAATATAAAAAATACTGCCATGAAAAACAAGTTTAAATATTTTTTACTGATCACAATAGGGGCTCTCCCCTTTGTAAGTTTTTCTGCAGCATTGAATGTCTCTCCCGTCCATGTCCATTTTGCGGCGGGAGATAAAATTGAAACCCTGGCTTTATCTAACCCAGGAGATACGCCGGTTACTTTTCAAACCCAAGTGTATCAATGGCAGCAAAAAAATAATCAAGAC
>JBILMY010000138.1:0-3728 GCA_044375265.1 Gammaproteobacteria bacterium
AAACAGCGGCATTTTTATTGCCTATTATTGAAAAATTACATGACAAAGGTGGACACGATCAAGCCCTTATCATGGTGCCTACGCGTGAACTTGCCACACAAATTTATGATGAATTCAAAGCCTTTTCAAAAAATCTTCAGATTGAAGCCGCGGTGTGTGTGGGTGGCACGAGCATGTGGAATCAAATCAGCAAATTAAGACGCTGTCCGCATATCGTGATTGGTACACCCGGTCGTTTAAAAGACTTGTATGAGCAGGGTGAACTTATTTTAGATCATATCCAATTTTTTGTGCTTGATGAAGCCGATCGCATGATCGATATGGGCTTTATCAAAGATATTCAGTTTCTTATTGAAAAATTGCCAGCGGCGCGCCAATCTTTATTTTTCAGTGCCACGACATCTCCTGTTATTCAAGATCTCATCAAAAAATTCATGAAAAATCCGCTGACATTTTCAGTGCGTACGACAGAAACGAGTGAACAAGTGGATCAAAATGTGATTCGCTATAGCTCCAAAGAAGAAAAGCATCAATTGCTTTTGGAATTATTGGAAGAAGAAGCTTGTGAAAAAGTCTTGATCTTCGGTCAAACCAAATCAGGTGTGCAACGCTTGGCGGAAACTTTATCAAAACAAGGTTTTATTTCTGAAGCGATCCATGGTAATAAATCACAGCCGCAACGCCAGCGTGCCTTAGAAGCGTTTAAGCAAGGCAAAGTAAAGGTGTTAGTGGCAACTGATGTGGCAGCACGCGGTATTGATGTACCGAATGTCAGTCACGTCATCAATTTTGAATTACCCATGTGTTATGAAGATTATATTCATCGAATTGGGCGAACAGGGCGAGGCGGCAAACGCGGTATCGCACTGACGTTTATCGAGTCGTCACACACGCGAAGACACTAGGTCAGTAATTAATTACAGGCCCTCATTATTTTAATACTTCGCCACCATCGACGGAAATAATCGATCCTGTAATAAAACTTGATTTATCGGAAAGTAAAAACAAAGCCAGTTCTGCTACTTCCTGAGGCGTTCCCGCACGGCTGATAGGGATCTCTTTTGTAAAAAGCGCCTCTGTTGTCTTTAATGAAATATCATGCGATCTGGAATATTGCATGACAGCTTTATCATGGATATGGGTTTTTTCAATTGTACCCGGGCAGATGGCATTGATGCGGATATTCGCTTTGGCATATTCAAGCGCGGCTGCTTTGGTGAGTTGAATCAGCGCGCCTTTGGTGAGCCCATAAGCACTGCATTCAGATTTAGGCAATAACCCCTGATCAGAAGCCGTAATGACAATACTGCCTTTTTGTTGTAATTTAAAATAAGGCAAGATTGCTTGCAAAGCAAAAAACACCCCTTTGATATTGGTATTAATTAAATCATCTAATACTGTTTCTTCTGTCAACTCAAGCACGGCGGCTTCATAAATCCCCGCATTGGCAAAAAGCCCTACAATATTTTTTTCTGTTTGAATAATACTTTGAATCGCCTGTGTAACGACTTTTTTTTCTCGCACATCACATTCGATGAAATGTAAAAGAGGGCTATCTTCTTCAGGTTTTCTATAATCAAGATTATAAACGGTGTAGCCTTCTTTTAAAGCAAGTAGGGCGGTGGCGCGACCAATGCCCGAGCTTGCGCCCGTGATGATGAGGGTGGGTTTGTTAGAGTGTGTCATAGTGGTTGTGTATAGTATCTTTTTCGAAAAGAATAATCAAATAAATCACTGGATTCTATAAATAATTTATGATGCAATCCAAATTTAAAATTTACTGAGGTATATCATGCAAGATAACAATAAAAGCGAAGTGCTTATTTATACTTCCCTTGGTAATAATACTATTCAAGTTGAACTGAGGAATGATAATATTTGGCTTTCTCAAGCACAGATAGCGGATCTTTTTGCGGTTTCAGCAGATAATATTAGCTTGCATTTGAAAAACATTTATCAAGAAAAAGAATTAGAAGAAAGAGCAACTACCGAGGAATCCTCGGTAGTTCGAAAAGAATGAAAAAGAGAGGTTAAACGTAATATTATTCAGTATAATCTCGATGCTATTATTTCAGTAGGTTATCGGGTAAATTCTAAAAAAGGGACCTTATTTCGTCAATGGGCAACCCAAAGGCTTAAGGAATATTTAGTTAAGGGATATTCTTTAAATGAAGAGCGTTTAAAACAATTGAGTTTATTAAAGATTCAGGACAGTCAGATAGCATAAAACTCGGTGAAGCGCGTGGGCTGCTTGATATTATTAGCAATTATACGCAGAGCTTTATTTTATTAAATCAATTTGACAGTGACAGACTTAGCACCAAAAATTTACATGAAGATATTACTTATGAAATAAATCATAGTGAGGCTTCGGTTGCCGTTGCGATTCTAAAAAAACAAGCATCGCTTTAAAAAATCAGGAGAAGTTAAAATCAATGATAATGGATTAACAGCGCTCGCACTTTTAGTTGCACAAAGTGATCCAAAAGACAAAGAACTTATGATAAAACTTATTATTAATCTTATTCGTGGAGAATAAGAAGAGCTATTTCATCTTAGGAAAGAGCAGGGTGAATTCAGTATATTCGCCTTCGATAGATTGGCAGCTGATACTGCCGCCATAAGTCTCCATGACCATTTTACAAAAAGCCAGACCGAGGCCGGCGCCGCTGTTGGTGTGATCGGTGGTTTCAAATTTTTGAAACATTTTAGCCAAATATTTTTCAGGAATGCCTTTGGCCGTATCTTTAAAACGGACTTCATAAGCTGTTTTATTTTTTGAAAAGCTAATGCTAATGTCACCCTTTCCTATTTCTTTAATCACTTTTAATGCATTTTTAATCAAATTATAAAAAACATGTTTGGTGAGCACTTTATCGCCTTTATAAATCATATCAGAAGAATATTCGGCCAGTCGAATCAAGGCCCGCTCCTCTTCCATAATAAAGGGATAATCCTGTATTGCTTCTTCAATATCTTCAATTAAATTACAGCGATAAAAACTTTCGGTATTGATTTCGCCTTTGGAAAGATTTCGGAGTTTAACCAGCAGCATATTCATCATATGCGCAGCATCTTTGACAGCTTTTTGGCTATTTTCAATATACTTTAAGAAAAAATCTTTAGAAGGCTTTTTGAGTTCTTCTAAATGACCGCTGAGCTTTAATAAATCCAGCGACATACTGATAGCTGCTAAAGGGTTTCTGAGTTCATGTGCCACAGAACCGGTTAAGAGATTCATCATTTCTACGCTTTTTTCAGCAATTTCTTTTTCTTTTTTTAATTCTTCCATATTTTTTTGTTCGGTAATATCGGTCGACATTCCTAAAATACCAATGCAGTTATGATATTCATCTCTCAAAGGCACTTTACTGACCAGCATAACAATTTGACTTCCATCTGGCCTTACGAGGATTTCTTCTAGATTTATTTGTGCAAATCCATCCATCACGCGTTTGTCAGCCATTCTGAAAAATTCAGGCTCTCCATCACCCCAGCCCAGTTCAAAATCTGTTTGCCCAATAATTTCATCAGCATTTTGCTTGCCGACTAAATCTAAAAAACGCTGATTACATCCCATGTATGCAGAAGTGATATCTTTCCAAAAAATATAATAAGGTAATCTTTCAACAATGTTTTTTAAGACAATATCTAAGTTTTTCATGAGTTTAGTGGTATTCCATAAAGTTTATATACTCTTTGCCATGTGTTTTTTTCCATTCTTCAAT
>JBILMY010000168.1:0-3076 GCA_044375265.1 Gammaproteobacteria bacterium
GCAGGATTTTGTACAGTATGCAAAAATTGTCGAGCCCCTGTCGTTTCAAAAGGAGAGGGAACCATGACACGTTCTGCATCCATTGTGAAAACAGGATTCGTGACTATCCCGGGTGTTGAGCGACGACTTGGAGGAGAAGAAGAAGCGCCCCCTATTAAATGACGGCTTAAAACTGGAGAAGAAAAAGTTGCTTTTTTAATATTGCAAAAATCTAATTGTCCTTTTATTCTTAAATTTTGCGCAAGAAAAGAATAAAAGGGTTCATAGCTTTCCCTATAAGACGTAAAAGAAAGCCATTCATTTCTCAAAGTCTTTAAAATTGCGTCTGTTTCTTTCTCAATACTGCAAAGTTCTTCTATAAGCACCCTTTCTTCTTCTGAAATTTTCATTTGGTCTCGAGCATTCGCTAATTTACCTTTCTCCTCACTGATTTCACTTAATTGCTGATTGGCTTCTTCTTCAGCTTTACACAAATAAAGCAATTGTGCAAATATCCCCATTCCTAAGGCTTCGGTCTCTTTTGCATTAGTTCGTTCTTGCTGCCAGATCCGAGATAATTTTTCAGCATTTTGTTTTATTTCTCCATAATTTATTCCTATTCTATAAGTGTCTGAACCATATAATCTTTGCACATAATCATATCTATAGTTTAAGACAAGTTCATAAGTACCCACTAAATTTTCAATCTCTTTTTGTATTTCTTTTGAAGGAAATCCTTTCATCTGTTTTAATTCTTCTAAAAGAAGATAAGCTACAACAATTAAATTATATTTAATACAGCTTAAAAAAAGTCCCTTGATATTCTTAAGAATAACTTCTTGGCTTTGAGGTTCATTTTGAAGAAAAGCCGCAATAACACCTTCCTCTATGAATCTAAAATGAGGCTCCCTTAGCTTTTTACTTTGTTGATATGTACATAAAGTATTAAATCCCTGCGATGTTATAATAAAAGCATATTGAACAATAATGCAAAACATCAGCTCACCTTTTAAGATGGCATTAAGAAAATAATTTGTAATTTCTTTTACACAAACAAAAGAAATATTTTCTTCAGGCTTAAGTGTAGACTGCTGAAATAAGATAAAAGCTAAATTTTTTTCAACCACACTTACCCCCTTTCCCCATTCTAAAAGATCAGGTTGCGTACCAATATACCTAGGCAAAATAAGTTCAAATGTGTCCTGGTATTTTTTTCGGTGCTCTTCTGGCAATTTCTGCCAACGTCTATGAAGTAATAAAGAAGAAAATCCTTTTACATCGGGGCTTATTTCAATAGATTTTAAAGAAACTACTGTTCTCCCAGGTTGGTGGTGATACTCGAAATGATACTCGTCGTTGGGGTAACAGGAAATAACAAGCTGCTCTTTTTTTCCTCTTGGAATGTCTAATATTTTTTTAGGGTCTTCTGGTAATTCTGATTCTACATTATTTAAATTTTGAAGTAAATTTAATTGACCTGGATAGCAGTGCTTTTTGATCTGCCCATTCACAATCGTACTTACAGAAAAATTTTCTGGAATAATACTAAAAATACTATCGCTCGAAAATTGAAGCCTATACGAAAATGACATGACAAGTTCACCCGTTAAAGGCTGTGTTATTCCAATACCATCTATAAATTCCTTCATAATGAAATTAGCTTGAAGGGAAATGTATTCCAGATCTTCTAAAACTTCACTTTGCCTTGAAATAAACACTTCTCTTTCCACACTGTTATTCCGCGGAATAAACTGATCTTTTGTAGGCTCAAGATGCGCAAGAGAAACCCCAAAAACAGTTTTTGCTTTTCCTTCTCCCAAAAAAGAATTCATCAAAGTGATTTGCTTCCCTTTCAAACAATGTTGATTCAAGGTTTTAAAAATATGCTCTATAAACTCCAGTGAAATTTGACCTTCAAAAAAAACCATTTGGATGATTTTAAAAAAAGCCTCTTTAATACTTAAATAATCATTTTTTGTTATTTCATTCTTTTCCCATTTGCTAAATACTGCTCGTAAAAAATTTGTGCAATTTTTTAAAATAAATTCTTTATTCCAGCTTTCAGGAAGAAATTCAGCCTGCTTCATAATAGAATTATAAAGCCTGATAAATTTAATCCCTGGGTCTGTGGCGGAACCAATGTGACCTTTCCCCTGAAAAAACACCCCTAATTCTCTTCCTTTATCATTTAAAAAATGAATATCTAAATAATCTCGCTCCACATCAATTAAACTTTTTTCAAATGAAGGCGGCGACGTATAAGAAAATAGGTAACGCCATAGATCTGCTTCCATAGCATAACTTTCTTTTAAAGGTAAAGGATTTAAAGATACCGGATAGGACATATTTTAACTCATATAATAATTACAAATTGTAGAGGCAGTAGTTCTAATATAAAGATTATAAATGATTGAATTTTATATAAGCAGCGTTTTACATCCTAACAGAGAAAAATGAAGTGAAAATTAGTGATAAATTAAGCGTACTTAATTTATCACTGCAAAGGCTCGACCAAAGCCTTTGGATTCTAGTATGGTTGTCAACGTATCGAGCTCATTGACATTTTTTAAAGGCCCAAGCCGCACTTTATAAAGACGGGTTTGGTTCTGTGTAATGGCAATAATACGAACGGGTTCTGTCGTCACGGTTTCAATACGCTGCTGCAAGGCAATGGCTTTATCTTCCGTACTAAAAACGCCTATCTGTAAATATAAAATAGGTGCATGCGCTATTTTATTATCGCCACATTTTGAGTTAGGATGCCGAGGATCGATAGTCTCAATTTCCACCAGGGCTACACCTTTGCCCAGCATATCAATTTTTTTAGCCGCCACAAAAGATAAATCAATAATACGATTTTGGTGAAAAGGCCCCCTGTCATTCACACGCACAATAATCACTTTGCCATTTTCTAAATTGGTCACTTTTACATAGGTAGGTAGTGGTAGCACCTTATTTGCCGCGGTCATAGCAAACATATTATAAGATTCACGATTCGAGGTTAACTTCCCGTGAAATTTAGTGCCATACCAGGAAGCAATCCCTTTTTCATGAAAGCATTCGGCGCTTTTTAACACATGATATTGAACCCCTAAAA
>JBILMY010000139.1:0-3724 GCA_044375265.1 Gammaproteobacteria bacterium
CTCTTTTAGGCGTAAGTTTAGTCGCTTTTGTTTCTTTATTAGACTACACTATTATTAATACTGCCTTACCAACTTTACAAAAATCTTTCGGCGTATCTATTTTAAGTTTGCAATGGGTTTTTAATGTTTATTGTATCGTTGTATCAATCTTCATGATCATCAACGGTCGATTAGGCGATATTTATGGGCGGCGACGTGTTTTTTATATGGGCTCTCTTATTCTTGCTATAGGATCAATTGGTGCAGGTCTTTCTAAAAATTTCGAGACTTTAATTTTCTTTCGTGCGATTCAAAGTTTTGGAGTTGCAGCAACAGTCCCACTCGGGGTAAGTTTGGTCAACTGTCTTTATGAAGAGAAGGCGCACCATGCCATGAGCTTTTATTCAGCTGTTACTGGTGTTGCACTTGCGATAGGTCCTTTCATAGGGGGCTGGGTTGTTACGCATTGGGGCTGGCCTTGGATTTTTTATATCAATATTCCCTTGTTACTGATTGGATTTTCATTTAGTCTGCCTTTTTTACCGGAATTTAAATCGTCTGAAAAAATCACCTTGGATTTTTTAGGGCTTTTATTATTGGCAATAACGCTTATTTCTTTAATTTATGGGCTTATCCATGGGGAACAAACCAGTTGGGAAAATCCACTTACTTTACTGCTATTTGCTATCTTTGTGATCACGCTTCCTATACTATTTAAAGTAGAAAAAAAACAGAAATTCCCTTTAATTAATTTTCATTTTTTTAGAAACCCCCTATTTTCTTTAGCCGCTATAGGATGTATTTCTGCGGGTATTTTAATTTCAGCCGCTATATTTTTCTCCCCGCTTTTTTTAGAACAAGTTATAGAGTTATCTCCTAAGTACTCAGGCATGTTTTTACTTATGGTGCCTATTGCCATTGTATTTTGCTCTCCTTTGATTGGGCGCATGATGGGAAAAATTGGGCCTAAAAATATTTTGTTTTATGGGCTGGTCTTGGGATTGGTAACAGCTATTTTATATTTACTCTCATTTAAAACACTTTCTTTAGTTATGCTGTCTTTGTCTTTTTTACTAACAGGGCTTTTCTGGGCAATGATTAATATTGGTTCAGGGGTGGGCGCAGGAAGCTCAGTAGAGCCTTCTCAAGCAGGTGTGGCTGTAGGAACAGTTTTTTCTTTATGGAATATTTCTGCAGCGGTAGCAATTGCAACGACTTCAGTATTGTTTCATAGCAATTCTTATTACATAAATAGCCTTATTTTGAGTACTTCTAAAGGAATCAATGCTGCTTTTATTTTTGTTGCTATTATTATGGCAATCTTAACACTAATAAGCTGGTTAATTTTATTATCAAAAAAATGAGGATCTTTATATGGCATTAAACAAAGCTACTAAAAAATTTTTCCAAGATTTTTGCGAAATACTTCAAAAAAATCCGCCAAAGCCTTTATCTCAAACTACGATGGAAGAATATCGAAAAGGAGGGGAAAGCTTATTTGGTCCACTTGCTGGGGCTCCCGCGGCCGTACCTTTTGAAAATAAAGTGATTACTGGGGCCCATGGAAATCACATAGAAATTACCATATTTAATTCAAAAACACTTGGCTTATTACCCGCATTAATTTTTTATCCTGGTGGCGGCTTTATTGCTGATCTAAATGTTCATCACGTTCCGTGTAGTAGAATAGCTGAGCAATCAAATTGTAGAGTAATTTTGGTTCGTACAAGGTTAGCGCCAGAACATCCATTTCCAGCTGGTTTTGAAGATGCCTTAGATGCTTATCAATGGATACAAAAAAATGCCCTGCAATTAAATATTGATTCAAAAAAAATAATGGTCGCAGGAGACAGTTCTGGAGGAAACTTCGCTGCGTTGGTAGCAATTACCGCTCGAGATAAAAAGTTACCCTTAGCGCATCAATTTCTTATTAGTCCTGCTACAGATTTATCTCGCTCTATTACAGGATATGAGCAGTATGAAAAGGAAGATATATTGCTATCGCCTGAACTTGCAAAATGGGCTTATGCAAAATATTTACCTCAAGGTATTTTTTTTAAAGATCCAAAAGTATCACCTTATTGGCATCCAAACCTTACAGGCGTTGCAGCTTCAACAATTATTGTTGCTGAACACGATGGGATACGTGCTGATTCCGAAGGTTATGCAGAAAAATTACGTCTAGCGGGTAATAATTGTGAATTGATTGTATGCAAAGGCCAAGTTCATTCATTTATGATTGCGCGTGCTGTACTCAATGAAGGGGAAGATCCTGTAGATTTAATTGCTCAGAAAATCAAAGCTATTTTTTATAATCTCTAATCTCTTCATTTTGAACAGCATATTTAAAAGGATTAAAATTTACATTTTGATCAAAAGCTTCAATGCCTTCTAGTTTTTTTAAAAGGCCCACAACGTAAGCGCCTGGAATCGAAATCAAGAAAAATATACTTATCTGAATTAAGTAAAGCGGAAGCATCATTTGAAGCACTTTATTAAAAGGTAGTAAATGTGTGTATAGAAGTAAACAGCCTAATACATTCTGTACTGCTTGTCCAATTGCTGAAGCTCCTAAACTTCTTATCCAGAAATAACGTCCACGCAACAAGATCTTCCATTTAGAAATAATATACCCATTAATGAATGCGCCGGACATAACGGCGATGCAACCGCCGCCGATTACGACTCGATATAAATGGCTAAAAACATTTAAATAAGCCTGATTTTGTGGCCAAAGCGGAGGAGTAGGTAAATGTATAATAAAAGTGATGATAAAAGCAAAGACGAATGTGGCAATTAGCATAGACCATATTGTCTGTCTAAATCGTTTGTATCCATATACTTCAGCGATTAAATCTTCTAAGAAGTAATAAAAAGGTAAAATGTAGATCCCGGCTGCTATAGTAAGCGATCCAATGGTTGTCAATCTATAAACAGAAATGATATCGCAAAGAGCGAATACCAGAAAAAGCATTGAAATTGGGGCAAAATATTTAAATTCTTTTTTCATGGGGTATCCTTGCTTGAGTTACTTCTAAGGCTTATAATTATACTCTATTCTAGAATAATATAAAATTAAGGAGAAAGCTGTACAGTTTAACAGTGTACAGAATTTTTACTTAATTTGATGTGTTATTTAAGGTTAAAAGATGTAAGTGATTTTTAAAACGAGATAACCTCATTTAAAAAAATGGGGAAACTATACTTTTTGAGGATAAAAAATTAAAAACAGCATGAAGAAAAGCACTTATTTGCTATCACCAGAGCAAATTCGCATTTGGTTTGAATGTAAAAGTAATCCTGCGAATCCTGCTTATGGTAACCCATTTAATTTTGAGCTGTCTGGGGAACTTAATGTATTTGGCTTAAAAAAATCTTGGGATTGTTTAATAGAAAAATATCCAATTTTAAGAACAAGTCTACAGGGAAAACATATCACACCTTTTCAAGGGATATTTAAAAATGTAAAAAACGCTCTTAAATTTATTGATTTTAGTAAGAAAGCTTCTTTTGTTGAAGAATATATAAAAAACTTAAATGAAAAAATTATTGATATAAATTCTTCTAAATTATGTCGAGCCGTTTTAATAAAATTTCACAGTTCAAAGTATATCCTTCATTTAAATTTCCACCATATCATCATCGATGGAATATCTTTAGACTATTTATTAGAAGACTTTGCCAATTACTATAATCAATATCAAGATAATAGAGCGGTTAATATTTTAGAGCCTTCCTTTCCAAT
>JBILMY010000140.1:0-3696 GCA_044375265.1 Gammaproteobacteria bacterium
CTGTTGGATAACACTGAGATAACCCGGCCAATTCACGCGCTGAATAATGCGCGCCCCAGGGTGGATTGGTCACAATATTATCGAAAAATCCAGTGGGTAACAATTTGTTTTTTAAAGCATCGACGCAAAAAATTTGCGGTGTAAAATCATGATGAGGATAGGCTAATAGTAAATTGATGGTGGCAATTTTTACGGCAATGGGATCATTATCCATGCCATAAAGCTGATTGGGATCTTTTATTTTTTTTGCCGCAGCGAGTAAAAATTGGCCTGAGCCGCAGCAAGGATCTAATAAGGTCTCAGAAGCTTTCACACGCGAAACCATTTTTTTAGCCAGATTTTCAGGTGTGTAATATGCACCCTGCTTTAATTTTTGTGAACGCATCGTAAAATATTGATAGACTTGACCCAGTAAATCCAAGCCTTTAGGCAGTTTGATAGAAAATAATTCGCCAGGCGGTTTCAGCATCATTTCTTTTTGCCAGGCAGATAAAAGTTTATAGACAGCAGGTTTAGATGCAATTTTGCGTGTGATTTTTTGACCTGTAAATGACGTCTCAATAAGCCCTGCATTTTTTAATTGATTGATGGCAAGGGCAAATAAGAGGGTTTCAAGGGGAAGCTTAAAATCAATAAGTTTGTCGAGGAAGGGTTGGAGATTTTTCATGAGAGGCAAATTCCCCTCCAGAGGAGGGGTGGCAGGCGTAGCCTGACGGGGTGGTTGATAGATAATCTTTCGTTGCTCAAAACCAATTCCATGAAATTTTTCGATTTTACTTCTTCCCTTAACAATTTTTTTTCTCTCAAATTCAACCACCCCGCCCTTCGGGCACCCCTCCTCTGGAGGGGAATTTTTATTTTCGTTGAATCACAGTCTTCCCCTGCATATACGGCTGCAAGGCTTTGGGGATATGGATATTTCCTTCGGCATCTTGGCAGTTTTCCAGAAGCGCCACCAAGGTGCGTCCCACGGCAAGACCAGAGCCATTGAGGGTATGCACAAAATCGGTTTTGCCATTGGCAGTTCGGTAGCGCGCATTGAGGCGACGGGCTTGAAAAGCTTCAAAATTACTGCACGAAGAAATTTCACGGTATTTATTTTGGCTGGGAATCCACACTTCTAAATCATAGGTTTTAGCCGAACAAAAGCCTGTATCTTTAGAACATAACAGCATCACGCGATACGGCAATTCCAAGCGCTCTAAAATTTTGCCTGCTTGTCTTACCAAAACTTCTAAGCGTTCATAGGAAGTCGATGGCTCAACAATTTCCACCATTTCCACTTTTTCAAATTGATGCTGGCGAATCATGCCGCGCGTATCTTTCCCATACGAGCCCGCTTCACTGCGAAAGCACGGTGTATGGGCAACATATTTTAAAGGTAATTTTTCTACAATGTCATCGCGCACAAGATTCGTGACAGTCACTTCGGCAGTGGGAATTAAAAAATAATCGGATTCTCCCGATAAATGAAATAAATCTTCTTCAAATTTAGGCAGCTGGCCCGTGCCAAATAAACTTTGGCGATTGGCCATATAGGGCGTATAAATTTCTTCATAGCCATGCTCATCGCGGTGGATATCGATCATAAATTGCGTGAGCGCCCGCTGCAACTGCACAAGCTCACCCTTCAAGACGACAAAGCGCGCGCCGGCAATTTTACCCGCGACTTCAAAATCCATGCGCTTTAATTGCTCGCCCAAACTCACATGATCTTTGACCTCAAAATTAAACGTAGGAATCGTCCCCACGCGTCTAACTTCAATATTGTCTTCATCAGAATGACCCACTGGCACAGTGTCATGCAGCACATTGGGAATACGCTCATGAATAAAACGGATCTCTTCTAAAATTTTGGCAGTTTCTTTTTCTAAATCAGCCTGCCCTTCGGTAATGGTAGCCGCTTCTTGCATCAGGGCATCTGTATTCTCCCCTTTTCCCTTAGCCATGCCAATGGCTTTAGACAAGCTATTGCGCTGCGCCTGGCATTCTTGCAATTTGACTTGCAACAATTTTCGCTGCGTTTCCAGTTTCTCTAGGGTCGCTACATCAAGCGCAAACCCGCGCTTTTCCAAGGCTTTTGCTGTCTGCTCTAATTCAGTGCCGCGCAGTAATTGTAGATCTAACATCGTTTAATATTCTCCCGGTTTACGAAGGCCAAGCTCTACATGACGCTCGTGATGATACTCGCGTACCGTATATTTTTCTGATAAGCGTATATCATAAGGCGGCTGCACAAAAAGCGGACAAGACATACGAGAACGTTTTGTAGCTTCACCGGCAGGCATTAAAACTCTATGTTTGGTCGAAGGATAATAATGCCCTGAAGCTTCTTGCAGCATATCGCCTACGTTAATGACTAAATTGCCGATTTCAGCAGGCACAGTATGCCAGTGACCACTTCTATCCATTGCTTGCAGCCCATCATCCGTCCCTGCGGTTAATACCGTTAATAAATCAATATCTTCATGGGCTGCCGCTCTAAAAGCACCCGGTTCTTCCCCACCTTTTAAAGCTGGATAATAATTTATACGAAATAAAGAAAAAGCGGTGTTTTCCATCATTTTGGAAATAGGTAGAATAAATTTGTCTTTAATTTCTTTTGGCGTATATTCATCTATCCAAGCAAATAACTGTATGCCAATGGCAAGCAATTGTTTTCTTAGCGCTATTGTCATTTCTCGCAGTTCATCAGGACAAAGTCCCCAAGTATAAAAATTAAAAAATTCTTTCACATCTTTAACCTTGGCCCCTTTGGCAGTTTCAGCCACTGCAGAAGGAATAAAACCCGATAAATTCGTTGTGCTATAAGTCCAAAAACGTTTGGCTTCTTCGGATTGTTTAAAAAAAGCTTCCCAAGCCAAATAAAAATCCGCCATTATTTTTTGGCCTATAGGATGGTTATTGAATACCACGAATCCCGTATCATGAATAGACTGTAAAAAATCTTGAGGAGCGGTTTTGGACGTAAAATCGACACGTTGTATATTCATGCTATAACCTCATTATTTAATAGTAAAATCGGGCTATTGTAAGGGAATCTCTTATTAAAAAGCAAGCGTTTTTATCATAGTTAGACTTTTTTAAGCATGACCTAATTCATGAATCAAAATTTACTGATAAATAGGCAATCTTTTCTCGCTTATTTTTTCCCCAACAATACCTGAGATATTTCAAAAGAAAACTTTACTGCCTCATGTGTAGGTAGAAGCTCGCTTAATTTCCCTGCTGCATGAATCATATTTTCTTTTAACACCGATAAGATATTATTTTTAGAACTCTCAGAAATAAATCCACTTTGACTCAGTGCATTAATGATATCAATCAAATTCCCTTCAATCAAAAGGCATCCTTCCGATAATTTTTCTGCAACAGAAAAATTTAAGGGTGTTCCTCCATCCAAAGACGCACTCCTTAACAAAAAATTTAAAATTCCTTTCAACCCATCAATGCTTTTTATATTATTAACAGTCGATCTAATTTTCAGATGACATCCTTGGATCTGATATTCATCTAAGAACTCAATTTCTATTGCCTTTGTAACCTCTTGAAATTTCATAATCTAAATTTCTAATTAATATACTTTAAAAAACCCACTTAATTCTACCATAGCATTTCATAATTTAATATTAAATCCGATAAAGCGAAGAGGAATTGCACACACACAACATTTCAAACTGACTCACTAGTTATCAG
>JBILMY010000208.1:0-3628 GCA_044375265.1 Gammaproteobacteria bacterium
ACGGCCGCCGTTTACTGGGGCTTCGATCAAGAGCTTCGCTTACGCTAACCCCATCAATTAACCTTCCAGCACCGGGCAGGCGTCACACCCTATACGTCCACTTACGTGTTTGCAGAGTGCTGTGTTTTTGATAAACAGTCGCAGCCACCGATTTTCTGAGACCCATCCCAGCTTTGAGGAGCAAGTCCTCTCACCAAGACGGGCACACCTTCTTCCGAAGTTACGGTGTCAATTTGCCGAGTTCCTTCACCCGAGTTCTCTCAAGCGCCTGAGTATTTTCTACTTGTCCACCTGTGTCGGTTTGGGGTACGGATTTGTTTTATCTGAAGCTTAGAGAATTTTCCTGGAAGCATGGCATCAACTACTTCGTCTTGTTACCAAGACTCGTCATCAGTTCTCAAGATATGAACACCCGGATTTACCTAAGCGTTCTCTCTACAACCTTAAACCGGAACAACCAATGTCCGGCTAGTTTAGCCTTCTCCGTCCTCCCATCGCAATAAAACAAAGTACAGGAATATTAACCTGTTTCCCATCGACTACGCCTTTCGGCCTCGCCTTAGGAACCGACTCACCCTGTTCCGATTAACGTAGAACAGGAACCCTTGGACTTTCGGCGAGAGGGTCTTTCACCCTCTTTATCGTTACTTATGTCAGCATTCGCACTTCTGATACCTCCAGCAAACCTCTCGGTTCACCTTCAACGGCTTACAGAACGCTCCGCTACCGCGCATATCATAAAATATGCACCCGCAGCTTCGGTAGATAGTTTTAGCCCCGTTAAATCTTCCGCGCGGACCGACTCGACCAGTGAGCTATTACGCTTTCTTTAAAGGATGGCTGCTTCTAAGCCAACCTCCTGGCTGTTTATGCCTTTCCACATCGTTTCACACTTAACTATCATTTTGGGACCTTAGCTGGCGATCTGGGCTGTTTCCCTTTTCACGATGGACCTTATCACCCACCGTGTGTCTCCCGTACTGAACTTTCTGGTATTCGGAGTTTGCATCGGTTTGGTAGAGTCGGTGAGACCCCCCTAGCCGAAACAGTGCTCTACCCCCAGAAGTTATATACGAGGCACTACCTAAATAGTTTTCGCGGAGAACCAGCTATCTCTGAGTTTGATTAGCCTTTCACTCCTAGCCACAGCTCATCCGGTAATATTTCAACATTAATCGGTTCGGTCCTCCAATCAGTATTACCTGATCTTCAACCTGGCCATGGCTAGCTCACTCAGTTTCGGGTCTACTCACAGCGACTAAACGCCCTATTCAGACTCGGTTTCCCTACGGCTACCCTATTCGGTTAACCTCGCCACTGTAAGTAAGTCGCTGACCCATTATACAAAAGGTACGCCGTCACCCGCTAAAAAGCAGGCTCCGACAGCTTGTATGCACACGGTTTCAGTATCTATTTCACTCCCCTAACAGGGGTTCTTTTCGCCTTTCCCTCACGGTACTAGTTCACTATCGGTCAATAGAGAGTATTTAGCCTTGGAGGATGGTCCCCCCATATTCAATCAGGATTTCACGTGTCCCGACCTACTCGTTATCACAGTCAACAGATTTTTGTATACAGGACTATCACCTTTTATTGTTACTTTTTCCAAAGTATTCTACTAATATACTGACTGCTTTAGGGCTTTTCCGCTTTCGCTCGCCGCTACTGACGGAATCTCGGTTGATTTCTTTTCCTCCGGGTACTTAGATGTTTCAGTTCTCCGGGTTTGCTTTTATGACCTATGGATTCAGTCATAAATACTACTCAAAAGTAGTGGGTTCCCCCATTCAGAAATCTTCGGATCAAAGCTTGTTGCCAGCTCCCCGAAGCTTATCGCAGGCTTCCACGTCTTTCTTCGCCTTCTATTGCCTAGGCATCCACCGTATGCACTTATTCGCTTGATCATATAATCTTAAAGAATCTTTAAGATTTTAATTAAACTCGCTAAATGCAATGTACTCACAATTATTTTGTCTTCACGATTTACATCGTGTTAACAACTTATTCTGAGTTATGTATTTGATTTTCAACTCATAAGTTTTTACACCTATGCGTTGAAGATTTTTCAGCTTTACCAAATTGTTAAAGAACATTGCTAGGCCAAATACCTAGAAAATAAGCATATTTACATGCGTATTTTCTAAAAATCGGGATTGCGTATCATGTATATCAATGGTGGAGCCAGTCGGGATCGAACCGACCACCTCCTGCGTGCAAAGCAGGCGCTCTACCAAATGAGCTATGGCCCCGTAGGGATATTGGTGGGCCTGGATGGACTTGAACCATCGACCCCACGCTTATCAAGCGTGTGCTCTAACCAACTGAGCTACAGGCCCGTACAGCGTAGAAGATATACACGATCAAGAGATAAACAATATGTGTGAGTTCTTGTTCAGAAAATCGAACGAAAACCGTTAAGGAGGTGATCCAGCCGCAGGTTCCCCTACGGCTACCTTGTTACGACTTCACCCCAGTCATGGATCACACCGTGGTAGCCGTCCTCCTTTCGGTTAGACTAGCTGCTTCTGGTGCAATACACTCCCATGGTGTGACGGGCGGTGTGTACAAGACCCGGGAACGTATTCACCGCGGCTTTCTGATCCGCGATTACTAGCGATTCCGACTTCATGAAGTCGAGTTGCAGACTTCAATCTGGACTACGAGGCAGTTTTTGGGATTGGCTCCATCTTGCGACTTGGCGACCCTTTGTATGCCCCATTGTAGTACGTGTGTAGCCCTGCCTGTAAGGGCCATGAGGACTTGACGTCATCCCCGCCTTCCTCCGGTTTATCACCGGCAGTCTCCTTAGAGTTCCCGACTTTACTCGCTGGTAACTAAGGACAAGGGTTGCGCTCGTTGCGGGACTTAACCCAACATCTCACGACACGAGCTGACGACAGCCATGCAGCACCTGTATCTGGGTTCCCGAAGGCACACTCTACATTACAAGAGCTTCCCAGTATGTCAAAGGCAGGTAAGGTTCTTCGGGTTGCATCGAATTAAACCACATACTCCACCGCTTGTGCGGGTCCCCGTCAATTCCTTTGAGTTTTAATCTTGCGACCGTACTTCCCAGGCGGAGAACTTATCGCGTTAGCTTCGACACTGAACCGCAATGCGATCCAACATCTAGTTCTCATCGTTTAGGGCGTGGACTACCAGGGTATCTAATCCTGTTTGCTCCCCACGCTTTCGCACTTCAGCGTCAGTATTAGACCAGAAAGTCGCCTTCGCCACTGATGTTCCTTCCGATATCTACGCATTTCACTGCTACACCGGAAATTCCACTTTCCTCTTCTATACTCTAGACAAGAAGTTTTGGATGCAGTTCCCAGGTTAAGCCCGGGGATTTCACATCCAACTTTCTTATCCGCCTACGTGCGCTTTACGCCCAATAATTCCGATTAACGCTCGCACCCTCTGTATTACCGCGGCTGCTGGCACAGAGTTTGCCGGTGCTTCTTTTGTTGATAACATCAAAATATCTGGATATTCACCAAATATTCTTTGTCCTAACCGAAAGTGCTTTACAACCCGAAGGCCTTCTTCACACACGCGGCGTTGCTGGATCAGGGTTTCCCCCATTGTCCAATATTCCCCACTGCTGCCTCCCGTAGGAGTCTGGACC
>JBILMY010000143.1:0-3627 GCA_044375265.1 Gammaproteobacteria bacterium
GCATTTTATCCACAATTATTAAGAAACCGTTAATAAAATAGAAACAGACGCGATTACTTTCAAGAGCGCATTCTAATTTGTTGATATGCAATAGACTTTAATTTTTTGCTTAAAATTATAGCAATTTGAAAAAAGGCTTATATTACAAGGAGTTTTCAAAAAATCCCTTGGTTGTACACAGAGTTATCCACAAAAAATGTGGATAATTTTTAGGGCAAAATTTATCAGAAACTTCTTGACAAGCGAAGAAAATTCCTCTCCAGAAAAGCGCGATGAAAGCTTAAAAATAGTAGTGTCTCAACTTGAGAATCCGCCCCCTTAACAAGGGGGCTGTCAACGCAGTTGACTGGGGGATTTAATAGATAGCATGACTTTAACAAAAATTAATACAAAATAAATAAAGTTAAAACAGATATTGACTTTATTTAAAAATATGTTATAATAGCTGAACTTAATATCTATTTTAATGAGAATATCTTATGTTGACACCCTTTAATCGAGTTTTCTTCGCCTTTATTGGATTAGCTTTCGCCACGGCCAATTATGCAGATACTGCGCCATCGGCACCACAAACGAAGCCGACTTATAACAGTAACACCAATAATTTTACCTATAACGCTCCCACTGCTCAGCCTTCAACACCCGATTGGGCAGGTCTTATGGGTCTGATAGTTGGCATTGGCCCGAAATATCCCGGTTCTGACGCTACGATGCTAATGGGAGGGGCAACCTTCAATATCAGCTACAAAAATCGAATTTTCTTAAACGGTTCACAAGGTTTGGGGGTGAATATTATTAACACGGGTCCTTTTACTTTTGGCACCAGTCTTCTCTATGGTTCTATTAACGCTTTTCGCAACAGTGAATTTTCAGGGCTCAGCAATGCACCCTCTGCTTTTACGGGAAGTATTTTTGGCAACTACACTATTTCACTCTTTAACTTTGGACTGAGCGCTTATAAAACCATCGGTACCCTTGAAGGCGCTGGTTATTATCGTGCCAATGCCGTCGCAGCAATTCCTGTGAATCACAGAACCGTATTAAATATCAGTGCAAGTGCGCAATATGACGACGGTAACTATTTCCAAGCCTATTATGGCGTTACCTCTCAAGAATCTATCGCCAGTGGATTACCTGCTTATCAAGCAACGTCGGGTTGGGATAATATTGCTTATAGTATTAGCCCCATGATCAGTATCAGCCGACATTGGATTGTTGCTGCTAGTCTCGGTGCCCAAACTTTTTTAGGACAAGCGGCAAAAAGCCCTATTATTCAACGCCAAACCAATGTAGCCGCAGGCATCGGTATTATTTATAACTTTTTTTAACGAGGAACAAATATGGGAAAAATTGTCACACAATGTCCTTCGTGCAGCAGCACAAAATTGCATGTCTCAAAAATACAATGCGAGCAATGCAAGACGACTTTTGAAGGGAATTTTGAATTGCCTTCATTATTGAAATTACCTGAACCAGATTTGCAATTTATGATCGATTTTGTGAAGTGTTCGGGTAGTTTAAAAGATATGGCGACACAGCAAAAAGTCTCGTACCCGACTTTACGCAATCGCCTGAATCACTTAATTGAAACGCTGGAGAAAGTCACTATTCCTTCAGACAATTCTAAAGTCGATATTTTAAAGCTGCTCGAAGAAGGGAAAATTTCTGCCAAAGAAGCCGCCGTAATGTTGCAAAAACTGTGAGGATAAGATCATGACTGAACAACAACGATTAGACAATTTACGCAACGATAATAAAATTACGGAAGCCGAATATGCGCTTTTAATCAAAGCACTTTATAAAAAAGAGTCTCGATTTATGCGTCTATTTTTATTCCTTATGAATCCCTTTGCCAAAATTGCAGGTTTCGAAGCATTAATCTTAGGTTTTATTTTAATGCTCGTGATGACCTCTTTGCAATTCACCGTTAAAATTTATACCACAGGTTTTTTAGAACTTCAAACAGCAGATTCCGTTAAGAATACCATCATCGAGCCAAGTTTTCTGTTGATTCTCTATCAAAATTTTATTGTTTCTTTTTTAGTGGGTGTATTATTTATTTTCTTTGCTAAAATTTTTAGAAAAAAGATACGAATCATCGATGCCCTTGGTATGGCCTTTCTTGCGCGTGCGCCATATTTTTTCGTCACGGTTTGGGCAGTTATCTTAAATTTTTTAGATCCCAGTTATTTGGCGCCGGGTGTCACACACGCTTCTTTCTTATCAACTCTAAGCCATTTAGTCATTGGGATCGTCATTATCTGGCAAGGTGCTATTTATGTCTATGCGCTGAAAGAGTCCACAGGACTTCAAGGGCGCCAGCTCATCTTGAGTTCCCTCGGTGCGTTCTTTTTAGCAACTTTTATTTTATCTCAACTCACCATGATCTTTTTTTAGGAAATAATTAATATGAAAAAAATAGTCCTTTTGTTTACAATCCTTTTTATCAACAATCTTGCTTTCAGTTTACCTGAAAACATCACGCCCGATACGGTGAGCTTTTTAACAAAACCCACGGGACAATATGGCGTGGGGTTTAAAAATATTCACTTCGTCGATCAGAGTCGATGCCCGGATGAATTTTATCATCCCGATACTGCCAGCGATTACAGTCCGGGGAATAAAAATCATTGTCGTGAGATCATGGTGCGCGTTTATTACCCGACCAATCAACCTGTGAGTTTAGGTAATCCTTATTACGGTCCTGAAATCGCTATGACAAAAGATCTCTTTAATGAAATTGCAGGAATGATAAGACCTGGAACACAAATAGATTATTCTCAATTAGACTCCCTTCGCACTTACTCTCATCAAAATGATCCAGTTGCGGTCACACAAACGCCTTTTCCTGTGATTATTTTTGCGCATGGTGCAACTAACCCTGTTGAAGATTATGAAGATATTATTACGAATTTAGTGAGCAATGGGTATGTTGTCGTCGGCGTTAATAGCTTATTCTTAAGTGGTTATACGGCTTTACCCAATGGGCATGTGATCAAAAAATCTTTTGCCAATACCTACAAACATCTTGCCGTTCAAAAAATCGATATTATGTATGTCTATCAACATTTAGCAGATATCAATCAATCATTATCCAACAGTATGGATCTGCAAGAAGTGGGACTCATGGGTCATTCTGCAGGTGCCAATGCCACAGCAAGCCTGGTAAGCTCAGCGAATAAACACTATTTTCAAGCGGCTGTTGCGATGGATGCCGATGTAAAGCCTAATTTTCAAGGCTTCTCAATTCCCTTTTTACATGAATTATCAGGCAGTCGATATTGGGTGGTGAAATATGGTCCCCCTTCAGTTCGCGTTTCTTATATGCCCACTTACACGCTCAATAAAAACAATTATCT
The DNA here is from genome assembly GCA_044375265.1 of Gammaproteobacteria bacterium. GTDB lineage: Bacteria > Pseudomonadota > Gammaproteobacteria > JABDGN01 > JABDGN01 > JBILMY01. The sequence continues at coordinate 3,360 of JBILMY010000143.1, forward strand.
TTTAGGTGTTGTTCCCAATGAAAGTGGATTACTCTATCCACCTCAAGATGGGCCTCTTTATAGTATTCACGGTAGTTTTACCGATTGGGCAACCTTGCAATATACTTCCGCCTATCAAGAAATGGTTCCCATTTTCGATGAGTTTAATCCGACAATTTTTGGCGGTAATTCTCCCGGATATGAATGGGGTGTCGGTGATGGTATGGAGATCATGAACACGATCAATACTTATACGCTGCAATTCTTTGATACCTATTTGAAACATGAA
>JBILMY010000142.1:0-3627 GCA_044375265.1 Gammaproteobacteria bacterium
GCCAGGTTGTAGGTAGCACCACCTTAGACAATATTCTAACCACGGGTCGCGCAGCTATCCGTGATGCTGTTTCCACGCAGCTCAATGATATTTTAAAAAATTATAATGTCGGTATTGAAGTCACTGATGTTGCCTTGCAACCTGCAGGGGCTCCCGCAGAAGTTAAAACAGCTTTTGACGATGCCATTCGCGCACAAGAAGATGAAGCCCGTTATCAAAATCAAGCCGAAGCTTACGCCAATAATGTATTACCCGTTGCGCAAGGTAAAGCCACGCGGATGTTAGAAGAGGCCAAGGCTTATCAAGAACAAACCGTATTGCAAGCAGAAGCAGAAGTTGCTCGTTTTAATGCAGTGTATGCAGCTTATCAACAAGCCCCTATTGTCACAAAAGAGCGGATGTATCTTGCCACTTTAGAATCTATTTATGCACGGTCTAATAAAATCTTTATTGATACGAAAAATTCCAATGTATTATATCTCCCCATTGAAGCTGCGCTCAAAGAGTGGCAAACATCGCTGACTAAACAAAACAGTGTTGCAGCACCTTTATCCCTTACGCCCACGCCACTGATGCCCACCTCACCTATGTCTAATAATGCCTCAGATATGCCCAGCAACACTCAAAATCCCGACAGCCTTGTGGGTCTTCGGAGTCGACCATGAATAAACGTATCAGCCTCTTCGCCTTTGTGGCAGTTGTCATCATTCTTCTCTTCAGCAGTACCTTTGTGATTTCAGAAGGTGAAGAAGGACTCGTGGTCAAATTGGGTAGCCTGCGCGTTGATAGCCAAGGTCAACCCACCGTCTTCATGCCAGGGCTTCATATGAAATGGCCTTTCATTTCCAGCGTGCTACGTTTTGATACAAGGCTACAAACATTAGAAGTGAAATCCTCGCGTATTGTCACTGCAGAAAAAAAAGATGTGATTGTAGATTATTATGCAAAATGGCAAATCGCTGATTTATCCACCTTTTATAAAAGCACGAGTGCTGATAAAAGTCGTGCGGAACTTCTTTTAGAGCAGCAAATCAATAATGGGTTGCGGGCAGAAATTGGCACAAAAACTATCAGCGAAGTCGTCTCAGACAGGCAAAGCATCATGAGCGCTTTACAAAAAGCGGCCATGCAAAGCGCAGCGCCACTGGGGATTGCCGTCATCGATGTGCGCATTAAAACGATTGATCTCCCCCCTGAAGTCAGCAGCGCGGTATTTGAAAGAATGCGCGCAGAACGCCAACGCGTGGCTTCTGAACATCGTGCAGGAGGACAAGCCAAAGCGGAAGCCATTCGCGCTAAAGCCGATGGAGATGCTACCCTCATCGTTGCTAAAGCCACGGCAGAAGCAGCCAAATTACGCGCCAATGGCGATGTGAAAGCGGCTAAAATTTATACGGCAAACTATAACCGTGATCCCGATTTTTATGCTTTTTACCGAAGCCTCCTTGCGTATCAAGATATTTTTAATGATCAAACGCTCATGATTTTAAGTCCGGATAATCCGTTCTTTAATGTCATGAATAACCATAAAAAATGAGGTCTGGCATGGGTAAACGCGTTATTGTATTAGGCAGTCAATGGGGCGATGAAGGCAAAGGAAAAATTGTCGATTTATTGACAGAAGAAGTCAGTGCTGTTGTCCGTTTTCAAGGCGGCCACAATGCGGGACATACGCTCGTGATTGGCGATGAAAAAACGGTATTACATCTTCTGCCTTCTGGCATTATGCGCGAAGGTGTCGATTGCTTTATTGGCAATGGTGTTGTTTTATCATTACCTGATTTACTCAAAGAAATTACCCTACTCGAATCCAAAGGCGTTGATGTGCGATCTCGCCTCTTCATCAGTCATGCTTGCCCGCTGATTTTACCCAGCCATATTGCGCTCGATAAAGCGCGCGAAGCAGCACTCGCAGGCAATAAAATTGGCACCACGGGCCGCGGTATTGGCCCTGCCTATGAAGAAAAAGTCAGCCGCACTGCGATTCGTTTGGGTGATTTAAAGCATCCTGACACTTGCCGCGAAAAATTCAATGCCCTTGTTAAACGCCATAATTTTTTATTGACCAATTATTACGGCGCCGAAGCCCTTGATGCTGAGGCGCTGTTTCCTATTTTTATGGAAACTGCAAAAACGCTTTTACCTTTAATGTCCGATGTGGCACATGAACTTTATGTACGCTGCAAAGCCGATGATTCTATTTTGTTAGAAGGCGCGCAAGGCACCCTCCTTGATATCGATCATGGCACTTATCCTTTTGTCACCTCTTCCAATACCACCGCAGGCGGTGCTTCCACTGGCAGCGGCATTGGGCCTTTGTATTTAGACGAAGTCATGGGTATCACCAAAGCGTATACCACCCGTGTGGGCGGAGGGCCTTTTCCCACAGAATTATTCGATGACATTGGCGCAGGCATTGCCAAACGTGGCAATGAAGTCGGCGCTACCACGGGCCGCGCGCGCCGCTGCGGCTGGTTTGATGCTGTAGCCATGAAAAAAGCCGTGGAAATCAATAGCCTCTCGAGCCTTTGCATCACGAAACTCGATATTTTAGATCCGCTGGATGAAATAAAAATTTGCGTAGGTTATGAATATGAAGGTAAAAAAATATCTGTCTTTCCGCCGAGCGCAGAAGAGGTCGCTTTATGTAAACCCATTTATGAAACTTATCCCGGCTGGAAATCCAATACCTTTGGTGCTACGGAATACAATGCCCTGCCAGAAGCTGCCAAAGCCTATTTAAAACGCATTGAAACTTTACTGGAAGTTCCCATTGATATGATTTCCACAGGGCCTGAGCGGAATCAAACCATTATTCTAAGAAATATTTTTTGAAACGCTCACTTCTCCCCTTGCGGGAGAAGTCGAGCAACCGAAGGTTGCGAGGATGAGGGGTACTTAATTAAATTTACCCTACCCCTCACCCGTCGACTTCGTCGCCGACCTCTCCCGCAAGGGGAGAGGTGATTTTATTTAGGTAAATTTTTTATGACCCATTTTTGTATTAAAATTGATGAGAAAACAAAAGAGCCCTATCTCTTAACCTCAATCGAAGGCAAAGCCTTGCTTACCTCGCCACAGCTCAACAAAGGCACGGCTTTTACTTTGCAAGAACGTCTTGATTTTAATTTAATCGGCAAACTACCCTATAAAATTGAAACCCTGGAAGATCAAGTGGAGCGCGTTTATCACCAGTATTTAACCTATCAAAATAATCCGATTGAACAACATATTTATTTAAATAATTTGCATGACAGAAACCATGTCGTGTTTTATGCGCTTGTCAAAAAATATCTAAGAGAAATGCTCTCCATTATTTATACACCGGTTGTCGGTTTAGCAGTGATGAAATTCAGTAAAAAATTTCGCCAAGCGCGCGGGCTTTATATGTCTTATCCTGAGCGTGATTATCTTCCGCAGATTTTAAAAAACCGCTCGAACCCTGAAATTGATATCGTAGTATTGACGGATGGTGAAGCGGTGCTCGGCATCGGCGATCAAGGCATTGGCGGTATGGATATTCCTATTGCCAAACTCATGGTGTATACGCTCTGCGGCGGTGTCAATCCCAATCGAACCCTACCCATCACGATTGATGTCGGTACCAATAATGCCACGCTTTTACAT
>JBILMY010000144.1:0-3625 GCA_044375265.1 Gammaproteobacteria bacterium
ATTTATTTTTATGATACCGGCCTTGTGGAAGGTGATGAAGGCGCGATTTTTGAAAATTTCGTCGCAAATGCCCTTTTAAAAGCAATAATTACCAAACAGGATTATTTGGCAGAACCTTATCAATTAAAATATTTACGAACGAAAGAAGGTAAAGAAATTGATTTTATTATTGTGAAAGATCAAAAAATTGAAAGCGCTATTGAAGCCAAAGTCAGCGATAAAGAAATCAGTCCAACACTACAATGGGGCTGTAAAAAATTTGGTTTTAAAGGCATTCAACTGGTGAAAGAATTACGCCAAGAATTTCAAAAAGAGAATATTGAAGTACTTAAAGCAGATAAATATTTGAGTAGTTTGTTTTTGTAACCATGAAATTTAGCTCTTCGCTTTTAGCCGTCACCCCCACGGATACGCGGGGGTCCAGTGAGCCCATGGATTCCCGCCTACGCGGGAATGACGAAGCCAAATAAAATTATTACACCAAATGCTTAATTATTTCGCTCACGTGTTCGTTTAATTCCTTCACAGGCAAAGCCGCATAATCTTTTTGAATGTCTTTTTTCACTAAACGCGCTACATTTTTAGACACGCTCTCATTTAAAAGACCATGTAAATGGGGGCCTGCGCAAATAATGAGTTGTTCATACTCATTTTTTTCTCGCCCTTCTTCCAACACTTTTGCAATTTTTTTGGCAAATTTTGTGAGCTCTTCTTCATGGGCATCATGATGATCTTCATACTTTCCATCAGTGCCTGTCGTCCCAGGTTTGCCTCTACGCTCGGTCACGAGTTCAGAGACTTTTAATCGTCCCGCAGGATTATAAAGCGTTTCAATCGGCTCAAAGGTTTCAGCATGGACTTGTTCGGTCGGATGCGCCGCTACAGCATAAAACAAGGCTTTTTCTGCATTGGCAATCAAGATCCAACTGGGTTTAATTTTAATGGCAACTGACATAGTAGTATCCTTAATATAGAAGATCAAGAATATAGCATAACGCGAGAATGGGAAAAGTGCAAGATGTTTCTCGTAGGGGCGCATGACAGGCATCCCTACAATATTGCAATAAATCTATTAATGAATTATAATAAAATTCTCTTATGGTAAACATCCTCAATAAAACCGATCATGATTTTGTCGTGCTTCCTTGTACAGAAGATAATACTCAGCACTTATTGGTCATCAAAAAAAGTTTTTTACTGGAAGAAAATGGAACGTTTTCACCCGCGAAAAATAGTCCTATTAGCACGAATGAAACTTGGAAAGGAGAGCCTTTTTTTTCTGCCTTGGAAAATGCCAATGAATGCCTTGTTGATCCCGACGTAGCTATTTTTATCACTGGGGATTTTGTGCCTTTTCAAAAAATAACGATGCATTCTTTGTCGATTGCTTTACGCCAAAAAGAACGCACTTGGCAAAAAGACCTCAAGCTTTATGGCAAGCGTTCTTGGCAATCTGTGTTTAAAAACTATGCTGCGCCATTGCCCATTGAAAAAGTAAGCTTGGATGCCAGCGCTGCCTTTGGCGGTAAACAGGAGGAACACTACTACCCTCAAAACCCTGCGGGTAAAGGTTATGTAAAAAAAGGGCTTACACCCTTCTTACCTGAACTTGTCGATCCGCAGAATGAAAAATTTCCGGTATTATTGGGCCCTATTCCTGCTGCCTGGAAAATAGGCGGAGGACTGCCTCAAGAAGCGGTAGAAAGTTTTATTCACACGGGGAAACTGCCTCACCAGCCTGCAGCACAAAAAAAAACTTCTTCTCTTTTGCCGCCTTTTCAAGGGGGGGATATGCTTTTACTCAAAGGTTTTTTTCCCTCACCTGTGGAATGTATGTTACCCTCTTGCAATCTTTCTCTTGTGACAGAAACCACACAAATACCCTTTCAGTATGATACTTTACATTTAGATATTACTACCAAAGTATGTTCTTTTCTGGCACGTCTAGTGATATCCGAAGATACCCTAGGAATATTAAGTATTTAAGAAAATGTTAACAAAAAACGGGGTAAATTCAATTTTATAGCCCTAAATTTAGAGGTAATTATGGCTTATCACTCTTCATTTCCAAATGAACCACAAATATCACTCAATGATTTTGCCTGTCATGCAAATTATGAGGAGTTTGTAGAAGAATATGAGCATTGTTCTCACATCAGTATTGCAAAAGGTGACTCCTATCATCGAGCCACTTTGGGAAAATTATTTCTCTCTAGCATTCTTTTTAAAAATAAATTACGCATCTTTGCTTTTTTACTTAAAAAGAATGTCCCACTCGATCTTAACTTAAAAAATGATGATATGCCTGCTACAGCAGATTTTCGAGTAGCAACTGTTTCACAATTACCCTTATTTATCATAAAGGATGCGACATTTAATCATTCCTTTCCATACTGCAATATTCCCGCTTTGCTGCGTTTAATTTTATATTACAGAGGAATTGAACCCTTCGAAACCATTAAAGATAATCATCAAAGAAACGCTGTTTGGTATTACACAGAGGGTTGTGCGAGTAAAAGGTTACTTAGTAATGGTGAAAAAATTCCTGCATTTATGGAACAAGCATGGACAGAAATTCAAGCCCATCAGCAATTAATAAAAAAAGCGAAAGAATTGATTCAAACAAAAAATTATACAGAAGCATATCAAATTTTTGATACCGCTGCTTCGCAGTTGAAATCATATTCAGAGGGCGATGAGGCTCTTCGTTATTTTTATGAAGAAGAAATATTAGAGATTTATAACACAGCAGTGAGCTTACATCCTCCCGAAGATCGCGCACAAATGATCTTTTATATTAGCACGATGGTATTGAATCAAATTAAAAAATTACATTTAGACCTTAAAGAAAAATACAAAGCAGAACAGGCTTTAATGAACTTAATGCAGTGCCCACCGCCGCCTACTCAATTTCAAGCCCTTCAAATTCCATTGGCCTGTAGTTCTTCATCCAACCCCAACAGTGTGCACAAAAGTAAAGAAAACAGCCCTGATTTAGGCGGAATGCGTCACCGTAAGGGATTTATACCAAAAGAGTAATGGTACCTAGTCTTGTTTTATGTGTCTGAATGAGACGCGATAAATCCCGTCTCTACATAGAGATAATCAAGAACCGTTGCTGATCCAATAATCAAACTCTATCGTATTAAAAAATAAGCCATCATTTTCTTTGCCTTGGCCTTGATTGTCCAGCACTAAATAATGATAAGACATAGCATATTGGCTTTCTGCACCGAAGATAAATCCAAATCCATACGATTGCCGAAAACTGAAATAACCGCCTAATTGATTATCAGCAAATTGATCGCGATTCATGCCAGCAATACCAAAGCCTGCATCAAAAAAGGGATTTAAGCCATTTTCATAGGCAAATTGGCGTGTGTAACGAAAAGTTGGCGTGAGGGATAAAACCGTGATATTGCTAAATTGAGGGTTATCATCCCCGCTGTTTTTGTAATAAGATAAATCCGTATTCCAGTAACCGGTGAGTTTCCAATTATTTCTAAAGTTGATGATATCGCCGAAATAAGATTTGTAGGTTAATGAAAATCCATCGCCTTCATTGGTTCCCCAAAAGCTGCGTGAGATGCCCAGGCTGCTGCCCTCAGCAAACACGGCGCAAGAC
>JBILMY010000145.1:0-3610 GCA_044375265.1 Gammaproteobacteria bacterium
ATAGATATTTATGATACTAACGTAAATTTTAATCCATTAAAATTTTCTTAATACAACATGAGTGATATTTTATTTAGATGAGGAAAAAAATGAAAATTTTTGCTGCTGGCGGCCCACAGACTGAAACAAATTCTTTTTCACCTATTTTGACTACATTAGAAATGTTTCAAGAATCATATATTGCCCATCAGGGCGAGGATCCAGAAAATAAAAATTTCTGGGCATTACCTAATCAGATTTGGTCAAATCTTGCAAAAGAACGAGGCTATAATTATATTGAAAGCCTTAGAGCAGGTGCTGAACCAGCGGGCCCAGTAAAAAAAAATGTTTATGAAATGTTACGCGATGAAGTATTGGAAGATTTAAAAAAAGCTATGCCTGTCGATATGGTATTACTTAATTTGCATGGAGCGATGATTGCTGAAGATTATTTAGATTGTGAAGGAGATATTATTACACATATCCGTCATTTAATAGGGCCGGATATTCCGATTGGTGTAGAGCTTGACTTACATGCTAATGTAAGCGACCAGATGTTGCATTTGGCTAATATTACTGTTTTATTTAAAGAATATCCGCACACCGACGTTGCTGAGTGTGCGAAAGAGTTGTTTTTACTAACTGAAAAAATAGTAAAAAATGAAATTTTTCCAGTAATGGTTAGCGTTCCTTGCCATATGATTGGTACTTATCCCACACAATTACCATTAATGCGAGAATTCGTAGACCATATAAAGCAATTAGAGAAAAATATGCCAGGTGTACTTAATATTTCTTTAGCACATGGATTTCCTTGGGGAGATAGTGTTGATCTAACAGCAAAAGTTATCGTTACAACTGATGGGCAGCCAGAGCTTGCTAAAAATTTAGCAACTACTTTAGCAAGGCAATGGTATGAAATGCGTCAAGCATCACAAATTATTCTACCAAATATTGAAAATGCAATACTAGAATATAAAGAACATCATTTAAATTACCCAAGTATACCAATGACTTTTGGAGATTTTGCAGATAATCCTGGGGGAGGTGCACCGGGAGACGCCACATTTTTATTGCAAGCTATTATGAAAGAAAATTTAACTAATGTTGCATTTTTAAGTGTTTGGGATCCAAAAGTAGTTGAGCTTTTGAAAAATAAATCTTTAGGTGAAAGTGTAGAAGTAGCGATCGGTGGGCATGCTGGGGTAACATCAGGAAAACCTTTTGTTACTGAAGCAAAAATTATTCGAAAAACAACTGGCTTAACTCAGGGATTTGAAGGTTCAATACTTAATCTTGGCAATGCTATTGCTTTAGAAATCAGCAAAAATATTGTTATTGTTAATAGTGCACGTTGTCAAATTTACAGCCCTTCAATTTTAGAATCTATGCAATTCGATTTAAAAGATTTTTCTTTGTTTGTAGTTAAATCTTCAGTACATTTTGAAAAAAACTTCAAAAAATTAGGTCCAACAATAAAAGTAGGGTCGCCAGGTACACTTTCTTTAGATTTTAAAAATTTACCCTATCAATATGCATCAAAAAATCAATGGCCATTTTTAAACAATGACAAAAACTGACCGAAATATTATTGATGCCGAAGCGTTTTCAATTCGCTTCCATGAAGCCTTGGACGCTCGGGGTTACCCGCCAATGGGGCATGGGCGCATTGTCTATATCATGGAAGCCTTTGCGCTTTCCCGTGCAGGCGTGAATAAATGGGTGCATGGGCTAGCCGTACCTCATTTTTCTACCCGCAAAAAAATTGCCGCACAATTAGGCGTCAATTTAGCCTGGTTAGAGCGGGGCGTGGGTGCTATGGAAAACATAGATAAAGAAGCCTTTTCTGCCTCCAAACTTGCGCATGAAATTCCACTCATGACCTTAAAAGAAGTATACGATTATCAAAAGAAAAAAACAGAAAATTTTGAAAAATTAGTCGTGAATAACAATCTTCCCACTTCCGCCATTGCTGTGCAAAATGCCGGCAGCGCGATGGAGCCTAAATTTTCAAAAGGTGTTTTGCTGATTATTGATACCGGTGTGAAGCAATTTTTAGACGGTGATTTTGTGCTTGCCAAAACCAAGCGTATGCCTGAAGCCATTGTCAGGCAATTTATCATGGGCTCAGACACGAATTATTTAGTTGCTATCAATGACAAGTTTGATCCGATTGCTATAAACACTTCTGTGGAAATTATCGGGAAAGTCATTGAAGCCCGAAGTGCTTTTTAATAAGAGATGCAAAAATGATTATCGCAAAAGATTATCTTGAAAAAATAGAAACTGTTTTTAAATTTTCAGAAAAACGTAGTTTTTGTCAAATTGCTACCGTATCAAAAAGTGGTGACACTTATGAGCCTAAAATGCGCACTGTAATGATGTATTACGAAAAAGAGCGTGAGGCCTTCTATTTTACTTGCAGCACACAAACACATAAATGGGCAGAGTTAAAAGTCATTCCTAAAGTCACGGGGTTATATTTTGACCGTGAAAATTTTACCCAATATCGGTTTGAAGCAACAGCAGCTTTAATAGATTTTCAGACAAAAAATGAGAAGAAATTATTTGAAGAGACTTGGCTGAACTTGAGGCCTGATTTACGTCATGTTTTATGGCAAGAATATTTAAAAGATAAAAGTAAAAATTATAATATTGACACTATTTTACCCGCTCATGGTATTGTTGTTTTACAGCCTTATTATTGGGACATATTTGCTTTAGGTATTCCAAATTACGAAACTTCGAGTAGAACGCAGATGATACTTAACGATAAAGAAGAGTGGAAGGTTTATGAAAACGCACCAAAAATATGTCCTTTGGATTTAAGCCCTTATTGAAGAAATAAAAACGGGGAGCATCATACCCCCCTTAAAACTCCTGCCCTGATCCGTCGAAAGCAATAGTGGAGCTTCTGATTTCTAGTGTACCTATAAAATAATATAAATGCGACTCTTTTTTGAAAGTTTTTTAAAAAAAGTGAAAAAGGCTCCTTTTCATCGCCCCATAGCCATGTTTTCTTCAAACATGACTGCGCCAAGGTTTTGAGGGATATTACCCGCACCCAGTTGTTTTAATCGCTCAAGGCTGAAATTGTGATCTTCTTCCCACATATGTTCGGCAGTGTAAGCTGCGGATTCAAAAAAGTGATCTTCCATTAAAAAGGCAATTAAAGATAAAAGATTGCTGAGCATGAAAAGCGCTAATTTTAAGGGAGGAGGAATTATCCAAATATCTGCCAATACTAAAGTGAGATCTGCAGCTAATTGTACAATATGGTCTGGTTCTAAAAAACTATTATTTTCGTGATACAGACTGATGTGTCCGATAAGCACTCCTCCAGAAATCAGAAATTTAGATTCGACAGGCATTTCGCCTTTTATTGATTCAAAGATATTTCTAACTAATAAAGCAGTATCTGTTAAATCACGTAATAAAGACGAATGCGGATCGTTAATATCTTTTAAACTAGCGGTAGCGTTAGTTGCAGCCCCAGTAGCGTTATTAATATCTATTAATGTATCAAAATTTGAGGGATAATGGACAAAAGTGCATGGTTTTTTTAGAATAAAGCCTTGAAGAATAAAGAAGAAATAAGGATTTAAAAAAACATGCTAAAAAAAATGCTTAA
>JBILMY010000011.1:0-12722 GCA_044375265.1 Gammaproteobacteria bacterium
GCGAGCATTGCAGCGCGAATACCGTGCCCTATATTGAATCCAGTTGCCAAAGTGCGCGTATCGAGCATGAAGCCAGTACCTCGCGTTTGAGTGAAGATCAACTATTTTTTTGTGAGCAGCGCGGGCTTTCGCCTGAAGAATCTGTCTCGCTCGTCGTCAATGGTTTTTGTAAAACCGTTATGAAACAGCTGCCCATGGAATTTGCCGTGGAAGCCCAAAAATTATTAGGCTTAAGTTTAGAAGGAGCCATTGGTTAACTATGTTATCGATTAAAAATCTTCACGCCACCATCGCCGATAAAAATGTCTTGCAAGGCATTTCCCTATCTTTAGAAAAAGGCAAAGTCTATGCCATCATGGGTCCCAATGGTTCAGGCAAAAGCAGCTTAAGTCATGTGATTGCTGGAAAACCTGGCTATACCCTCACGCAAGGTGATATACACTATCAAGATAAAAATTTGTTGGAATTATCGCCGGATGAACGCGCACGCGCAGGTGTTTTTTTAAGCTTTCAATATCCCGTAGAAATGCCGGGGGTGAATAACTTGTATTTTCTGCGTCAAGCTGTGAATGCCGTCCGAAAAGATCGAGGGCTGCCACTGCTCGACGCCATGGATTTTATTACGCTGGCCAAAGAAAAAATTAAATATCTGGGTATGGATGAAGCTTTTTTATACCGAGATTTGAATGTGGGCTTTTCAGGCGGTGAAAAAAAACGCAATGAAATTTTACAGCTACTGCTACTCGATCCCACGCTCATCATCTTAGATGAAATTGATTCGGGCCTGGACGTGGACGCTTTAAAAGCAGTGGCCACCGGCATCAATGCCATGCGACACCCTGATAAAACGATTTTGCTGATTACGCATTATCAACGCCTACTCGATCATGTGGTCCCCGATCATGTATTTATTTTATCGAATGGAAAAATTGTGAAAGAAGGTGATGCAAATTTGGCCAAAGAAATTGAAAAGAGTGGCTATGAAGGAATTTAAGTAATGCACGCGCTCTTTCTTCCTTATCTCGACAACACTGAGCAAACGCTCAAGCATTTTCCTTACGATCGCTATCGCACCTTTTTAGCGGATCAAAAAAATGATGCCTCTGAAAAAAGTAAATATGCTCCCCTCAATTTTTTGAAGAAGAAGCTTTTTGATATTGATAAAGAATGGATTCCCGCTTTCGCGGGAATGACGGAAGCGGTAAAAATTATCCCCTTCTCGCAAAAATCGCCACCGGCACCTTTTTTACAGCCTCATCATAGCTTAGCAGCTTTTAATGGGGCTTTGTTAACTGAGGGTTATTTTATAGAAATTTCAGACTCTTTGACACAGCCTTTGAACATTTATTATCACCTATCGGGAGAAGAAACCCTTATCAGTCCACGCATTTGTATCCTGGTGAAAAAAAATGTCAAAGCAACGCTGATTGAAAATTTTGAAGCAAAAGAAAACACATCGATCTGGCAAAATTCTGTGCTGGAAATTGTGCTAGAGGAAGGGGCGGAATTGAAATATGTTTCAGGCGAAACACCCCCCTTAACAAGGGGGGACAAAATTCGCAGGATAGCGAATTTTGGACAATGCGACAGCATTGGTTTTCCCGAAGGGAAAATGATTGCACACGAAGTGCAATCACACATTGGCGTAGCCAATGGGGGGGATTTTTGCACCCCCGTAAATCCCCCAGTCGACTGTGTCGACAGCCCCCTTGTTAAGGGGGCGCATTTCGTTACCCACTCCGTATTACTGTACCAAGGCAAAAACAGCCGCTGCGAAGCCTGGCATATCAATGACACTGGATTATTTTCTCGCTATCAACTCAATGCTTTTTTGCAAGGCGAACATTCAAGCTTTTATCTCAAAGAGTTACTCTGGGGGAAAAACAGCGATCTCAATGCCAGTTTTATTGAAGTACATCATGAAGCCCATCACACTATCAGTGAAGTCTTATCCAAGGGTCTCGCCGATGATAAAAGCGAAGTGGTTTTTCAAGGCAGTGTTTTTGTACCCAAGCATATTAAAAAAATCCGCGCGAAACAATATTCTAAAAATCGCTTACTTTCCGATAAAGCCAAAATCAATACCAAACCCGAATTATTTATCGATGCTGACGATTTGGCTTGCGCGCATGGCGCCACCATTGGGCAACTCGATGAAGCTGAATATTATTATTGTTTATCACGCGGCTTAGATCCAGCGGATGCAAAAAAAATCTTGAATGAAGGTTTTGTGCGAGAAATTTATGAAGGAATAGAGCACTATGTTTGATAGTCAAAAAATTCGCGCCGATTTTCCGATTTTATCTACCACCATGCGTGGCAAGCCGCTCGCCTATTTAGACAATGCCGCCACCACGCAAAAACCCCAGGTGGTTATTGATAGCATGAAAAATTATTATGAAACACTCAATGCCAATATTCATCGCGGTGTGTATTATTTAAGTGAAGCCTCCACTGTGTTGTATGAAAAAACACGCAAAAAAATTCAGGATTTTATTGGCGCAGAAAATCCTGAAGAGATTATTTTTTGCCGCGGTGCAACTGAAGCCATCAATTTAATCGCCCACAGTTATGGGGCGGTGTTTTTAAAAGCGGGCGATGAAATTCTCATCAGTGGAATGGAACACCATTCCAATATTGTGCCCTGGCAGTTACTCAGTGAAAAAATCGGCGCGGTATTAAAAGTGATTCCCTTGACGGCAACAGGAGAACTCGATGAAGCAATGTTTGAAAAACTGCTGACCTCAAAAACCAAAATCGTGGCACTGACGCACATGTCCAATGCACTCGGTACCATTAATCCTATTGCACAGTGGATCCCTAAAATTCATGCTGTCGGCGCCATTGTCGTCATCGATGGCGCGCAAGCGGCTGCGCATATGCCCGTGGATGTCAAAGCGTTAAATGTCGATTTTTATGTGGCGTCCAGTCATAAAATGTATGGCCCCACCGGCATTGGATTTCTCTATGGTAAAAAAACACTCTTAGAAAAAATGCCTCCCTATCAAGGTGGCGGCGATATGATTGAAAGCGTGAGTTTTGAAAAAACCACTTTTGCACCGCTGCCGCATAAATTTGAAGCAGGTACCCCTGCGATTTCTGAGGCCATTGCTTTTTATGAAGCACTGAATTATATAGAACAGATTGGATTTGAAGCGATTTTACAACAAGAAAAATATTTACTGAAACTGTTGCTCGAGGTTTTAGCGTCGCATAAGGATATTCGACTTATCGGCGAGCCTGCGCATCGCGGCGCCATTGTCTCTTTCGTTATGAAAGGTGTGCATCCGCATGATGTAGGCAGTATTCTCGACAGCCAAGGTGTGGCGGTACGTGTAGGACATCACTGCGCCATGCCCATCATGGAATATTTTCAAGTGCCTGCCACGATTCGTGCTTCATTATCCTTTTATAATAATGAAGACGATATTTTGGCTTTGGAAAAAGGATTGCATGAAGTCAGGAGAATTTTTAAGTGAAAAATCAATATAACACTCCCCTCTTAATAAGAGGGGAAATCGGCGAAGCCGATGGGGGAGATTTATAAAACCATGACGTTAATAAATCCCCCAGTCGACTACGTCGACAGCTCCCTTGTTAAGGGGGCAATTAAAACAATCGATATATTATGACAGACACCAGCAATTTATATCAAGAAATGATTTTAGATCACGCAAAAAATCCCGTGGCTCGTAAGGTCTTGGAAAATCCAACCCATGAAGCCGTGGGGCATAACCCTTTATGCGGCGATAAACTTATTTTACAATTAACGGTAGAAAACAATATCGTGAAAGATATTGGCTTTCGCGGGGAAGGCTGCGCTATTTCAACGGCCAGTACGTCGCTCATGAATCAAGCCATACAAGGAAAAAACCTCAGCGACGTGCATTCACTGGTCCACAAATTTATCTATATGCTCACAGAAAATAATTCCCCTCCAGAGAAAAAATTGGTAGGACAGCCAATTTTTAACAGCGCCTTTGGCGCTGGCCCACAGGGTGGAGTGCAAGGATTGCACGACATAACGGTGCAACCGAAGGTTGACGGGGTGGTTGATAACTTGCCTTTAGGTAAATTAGCTATTCTCGGCGGTGTCAAAGAATATCCCATGCGCGTCAAATGCGCCACGCTGCCCTTTCGCACTTTGGAAGCTGCGCTCGCCAAAAAAACAGACGCGGTGAAAACGGAATGACTGACGATTTACTAAAATCCCTAGACACCCCTCCTCTCTCTCCCACCGAAACCGTGGATAAACATGAACTGCGCGAAAAAATTATCGAGGCTTTAAAGTCAGTGTACGATCCTGAAATTCCCGTCAACATTTATGATTTGGGGCTCATCTATAATATTGATATCAATGACAGTGCTTTTGTAAAAATCGATATGACACTGACCGCGCCGGGCTGTCCGGTGGCAGGCACTTTCCCGGGGGAAGTCGAATCTGCAGTGCGCATGGTGGAGGATGTCTCCGATGTGGTCGTCGAACTTGTCTGGGATCCGCCCTGGACGAAAGAGCGTATGACGGAAGTGGCGAAATTAGAGCTCGGGATGTTTTAAAAAAATTAAATATAAATATTTGACTTTTTAATATTATATGTTATAATATTCTTACTACTTCCCCTAGTGTATCCCATTAGGGTGCGGGGCTCTTCGGAGCCCTTGCGTTTTTTTGAGAACATACCATGAAACAGAAAACTATTGTGTATGTTGATGGATTCAATCTTTACTACGGCTGTTTAAGAAAAACACCTTATAAATGGCTAGATTTAAAAAATCTGCTTATTAATCTACTAAACGATAACCACGAAATTATTCAAATAAAATATTTTACCGCTCATCTTTCTAGCCGCTTTGGTAAAAGCTCTGCAAGTCTTTATCGACAAAAACTTTATTTACAAGCAATATCCAGTTTTATTCCTGAATTAAGCATATATTATGGCCATTACTTAACGCATCAAATTAAAGCTAAATGTGTTTATCCACCACCGGAATTTACTGCAGTTTATAAAACAGAAGAAAAAGGAACTGATGTTAATATTGCTATAGAAATCTTAAATGATTCATGGAAAAATAACTGTGAATGCGTCGTACTCATTTCTAATGATAGTGACTTGGCAGGTGTGCTTAAAATGGTGAAAGAACAACACGGCAGAAATGTTGGACTTATATTCCCTAATACTGATAAAAAAGATTCCCCTCTACTGTTTTAAAAGAACAAGCCAATTTTATTAAACGAATTCGACAAGGTTTTCTAAAAACCGCACAATTGCCTTATAAGATTTTTGACTCAACAAAACAAGAACATATTATAAAACCCAAAGAATGGTCCTAAGGCATAAAAAATTCATTTATCCTTGAAAAATGAGCTTAGGATGTTTTAAGGTTTTTCGAAATTTGCTATAATATAAGCCTTACTTTTAATCAGGAGTCTTGTATGACCACGTCATTATCCCCCTCAGTTATTGTTGCATATCACAGTAAATATGGCCATACCACAAAATTGGCTGAATCCGTTTTAGAGGGCGTAAAAAAAATCACGCCGCACGCTGAATTATTATTAGTCTCTGACATCAAAGAATCCGATTGGGAAAAATTAGAAAAAGCCGATGCCATCATCTTTGGTGCGCCAACGTTTATGGGCGGCCCTTCCGCTGAATTTAAAGTTTTCGCCGATGCCAGTTCTAAACCCTGGTTTGGTCAAAAATGGAAAGATAAAATTGCGGCAGGTTTTAGTAATTCCGGGACCATCAATGGGGACAAATTTTCTACGGTTCAATATTTATGGACGCTATCACAACAACATGGAATGGTATGGGTAGGTGTTGGACTCATGCCTTCCAATAAAAAAACAGCTGATAGAAATGATATTAATTATTTAGGTGGATTTGGCGGATTAATTTCTCAATCTCCTTCAGATGCCAGCCCGGAAGAAGGCCCCCTGCCTGGCGATTTAAAAACAGCGGTATTATTTGGTGAACGGGTCGCAAAAGTCACCGCGCAATTTATTGCAGGAAAAAAATAAGCCCTATGCCGATTTACGAATATCGATGCACTGCTTGCCAAACGTCTTTGCAAAAGCTGCAAAAAATCAGTGAAGCGCCCCTGAAGCAATGTCCCAACTGCCATAAAGACAGTTTGGAAAAATTGATTTCACGCTCCGCTTTTAAACTCGAAGGCACGGGTTGGTATGAAACGGATTTTAAAAATAAAAGTGCGCCAGCACCTACAGCCAGCGCTACACCAGAAACAATCGCAGCAACTCAAACAGCAGAAGTGACTACGCCAGAAACAACGGCTAAGGCTGCGCATACGCATTCGGGGGAAGGCTGCTGTTAGCTTAATTCAACCACTCCGTCTGCCTTCGGCAGCCACCCCTCCTCTGGAGGGGATTTTTTATAAGGAACATTTATGACAAGTTCTTCTCTCTATCGTAGCCATTATTGCGGCACGTTAAATGCGCATCACAGCGGACAATCGGTTAAGCTCGCCGGTTGGGTACACCGCCGCCGCGATCATGGTGGTATTATCTTTATCGACCTGCGTGATAAAACAGGTCTCGTACAACTCGTGATTTCCCCTGACAATAAAAATTTATTTGCACAAGCGGAAAAACTGCGCAGTGAATTTGTCATCACTGTGGAAGGTACCGTGGCTGCGCGTAAAGCTGGGACTGAAAATAAAGATCTGCCTACTGGGGCCATTGAAGTTAATCTTGAACATCTCACCCTACTCAATGAATCGCTGCCACCGCCCTTCGGTCTTGATGAACATAGCAAAGTCAATGAAGATATTCGTTTAAAATATCGCTATATTGATTTACGCCGCCCGGAAATGGCGCAGCGTTTTTTTGTTCGTGCCAACATCAATCGTTATTTTAGAAACTTCCTGGATAAAGAAGGTTTCACTGAATTTGAAACGCCTATTTTAACGAAAGCAACACCTGAAGGCGCGCGCGATTATTTGGTGCCGAGCCGCACCTATCCTGGGGAATTTTTTGCCTTACCGCAATCACCACAATTATTTAAGCAATTACTTATGATGGCCGGCATGGATAGATATTATCAAATCGTGCGCTGCTTTCGCGATGAAGATTTACGCGCCGATAGACAACCAGAATTTACGCAGCTTGATATTGAGCTGTCTTTCATTGATGAAACCATTGTGCAAGAAATTATGGAACGTATGATCAAAGGCTTATTCAAAACTATTTTATCCGTAGAATTGCCAAGCTTCCCACGCATGACCTATGCAGAGGCAATGCAAAGCTACGGCAGTGATAAACCGGATTTGCGCATTCCCTTAACTTTAATTGATATCAAAGATTTGATGCAGAGCGTAGAATTTAAAGTGTT
The DNA here is from genome assembly GCA_044375265.1 of Gammaproteobacteria bacterium. GTDB lineage: Bacteria > Pseudomonadota > Gammaproteobacteria > JABDGN01 > JABDGN01 > JBILMY01. The sequence goes on from JBILMY010000011.1 coordinate 7,353, forward strand.
TGCTGAAGCTGCTGCCCAAAAAGACACTCGCATCACTGCTTTAAAATTACCGAAGGGTGCTGATTTAAGTCGTAAAGAACTCGACGACTATGCTTCCTTTGTGAGCATCTATGGCGCGAAGGGACTCGCGTACATTAAAGTGTTGGATCTCAGCAAAGGCTTGGAAGGTTTGCAATCGCCTATCTTAAAATTTTTGCCTGAAGCAGTCGTAAACGCGATCCTTGAAAGAGTCAAAGCAGAAACGGGCGATATCATTTTCTTTGGCGCCGATAAAACTAAAATTGTCACCGATGCTTTGGGCGCACTGCGCATTAAACTCGGACACGACAGGGGTCTTGTGAAAGAAGGTTTTGCACCGCTCTGGGTTGTTGATTTCCCGATGTTTGAATGGGATGAGGATGAAAAAAGATGGCAGGCCCTACACCATCCTTTCACCGCGCCGAAAAACGTTGAAGATTTAAAACAGCCTGGACAAGCAGTATCACGCGCCTATGACATGGTCATCAATGGTTTTGAAATTGGCGGTGGATCGATTCGGATTCATACCTCGAGTGTGCAATCGCAAGTCTTTGAATTACTCGGCATCTCGAGTGAAGAAGCGGAACAAAAATTTGGCTTTCTCTTAGAAGCACTGCGCTATGGCGCGCCACCGCACGGTGGCCTTGCCTTTGGCATCGACAGAATTGCGATGATCATGACGAACTCCAGCTCGATTCGCGATGTGATTGCTTTTCCCAAAACACAAACCGCCAGCTGCCCATTGACGCATGCACCCAGTTCCGTGCCAGATATTCAACTGCGAGAATTAGGTATTAGAGTGAGGAATTCGCAGTAAGTAACTCCCCTCTTAACAAGAGGGGATGTCGGCGTAGCCGACAGGGGAGATTTATAAAATCATGCTGCTTATAAATCCCCCAGTCAACTTCGTTGACAGCCCCCTTGTTAAGGGGGCTAATTTATCCAATTAACCTATATAATGAGCTTATATTATGAATATTACTGAACAAAAAACTTTTTCCCTCGGCCATTTTCCGGTTGGTAAAAAGCACCCCTTCTTTGCTATCTTGGGGCCTTGCGTGGTCGAAAGCGAAGGGTTCACACTCGATATGGCGCATCAATTAAAAGCGATTACGGATGAATTACAAATCCCTTTTATTTTTAAAGCGTCTTACGATAAAGCCAATCGTTCCTCCAGTAAAAGTTTTCGTGGACTCGGTATCGACACGGGCCTTGCTATTTTAGAAAAAGTGAAAAAAGAAGTGGGCGTCATGGTACTCACCGATGTGCATGAAGACAGCCCCTTAGAAGAAGTTGCGAGTGTTGTCGATGTATTACAAACGCCTGCCTTTTTATGCCGTCAAACGAATTTCATTCAAAATGTCGCCAAACAAGGCAAACCTGTGAATATTAAAAAAGGCCAATTTTTATCCCCTTGGGAAATGAAATCGGTCGTCGATAAAGCACTCGACGTTGGCAATAATAAAATCATGGTGTGCGAGCGCGGCTTTAGTTTTGGTTACAATAATTTAGTCGTGGATATGCGATCGCTGGCTGTGATGCGAGAAGAAACGGGCCAGCCTGTGGTCTTTGATGCCACGCATTCCGTGCAATTACCAGGTGCCAAAGGCAGCAGCAGCGGCGGACAGCGCGAATTTGTACCGGTGTTGGCGCGCGCTGCAGTTGCTGTTGGCATCAGCGGTATTTTTATGGAAACACATTCTGCACCTTCTAAAGCCAAAAGCGATGGCCCCAATGCATGGCCGCTTCACCTCATGAAAGATTTACTTACGCAATTAAAAGCGCTTGATCAGCTGACAAAATCTTTTGACAGCTTAGAAACCGATCCCACGCTTGAGAGGGGTTGATGCCGCATTATGCCATCGGCGATGTGCAGGGCTGTTTTGATCCTTTTATCGCCTTACTGGAAAAAATTCAATTTAATCCCACAAAAGATATGCTGCTCCTCGCAGGCGATTTGGTTAATCGCGGCCCTGATTCTTTAAAAGTATTGCGGTATATTAAATCGCTTGGCAGCGCTGCGATCACTATACTTGGCAATCATGATTTACATGCGCTCGCAGTTTTTTTTTCGGGTAAAGCGCTGCGAAAAAGTGATACCCTGAATGAATTATTGCAAGCACCCGATGTAGAAGAACTCATGGAATGGCTCTCATTACAACCGCTACTTTATCACAATGCACTGTTCAATAGCGTCCTGACGCATGCAGGAATTTATCCTCTATGGTCTTTGATAGAGGCAAAATCTTATGCCAAAGAAATTGAAAGCCTGCTTCGCGAAAAAACACAACGTCATAATTTATTAAGTCATTTTTATGGCAACGATCCTTCGATCTGGGATATGAACTTATCGGATATACCCCGTTACCGCTTCATCGTCAATGCTTTAACACGGATGCGTTTTTTAAGAAGTGATGGCGCGCTTGATTTCTCTTATGATGAAAAACCAGAAAATGCACCAAAAGATTTAATTCCTTGGTTTAATTATCCCAGAAAAACCCCTATCACTGAAAAAATCTTATTTGGCCACTGGGCCGCCTTAGAAGGTTATACAGGTGTAGAAAATGTAATCGCGTTAGATACAGGCTGCGCCTGGGGCGAATCGCTCACAGCGTATTGTTTGGAGACGGAAGAAATGACGCAAGTCGAGTGTCGGTTTGAACTGTGATTAAATGAATTTTTTTCCCCTCTTAATAAGAGGGGTCATTGGCGAAGCCAATGGGGGAGATTTATAAATCAGTGTTGAAATAAATCCCCCAGTCGACTTATGTCGACAGCCCCCTTGTTAAGGGGGCACCATCATAGTTAATCCGTTGAATCTGTTTAATCACAGTTCTAGATAAATTTACACTCAAACGCATAAATAACTGAACTCCCCTGCTGAAAGCCTTGATGCAGGAAATCTGAAATATTATTCACTTTTTCAAAAGAAGACTGCAGTCGTATTGGCGCTTTGCAAGTAGCGACCTTTTGCACAGTGACCGGTAATGTCGCTGCATTATTTAAAAATACTATCGGATCAGCCTGGCGCGTTTTTTGTAAGTCCGTGAGCGAAGGCTGCCAAAAATAGACGGCGGCATTGCCTTTGTGATTGTAATTCACCGGTACTTCTTGCAAAGCAAATACGTCGGGCTGCCCGGGCAGTTCAATTGAAAAATATGACGGCGCATTATCATAGGGCACCACGTTTGAAATTATCACGGTATTGGATTGAATCAGCGGCGTCAGCAATTTTCCAAACGATAAATAATTAAACGTATGATATTGCAGAATCAAATTGAGGGGCACAAAAATGACCGTCACCAAAAGCGATACTATTGTCATTCCCCAGGTGAATCGAGGAAAATTTTTATACACACTGCCTGCTAAAAAAAAGAATAAAACAATATTAGCGCTAATCAGTGTTGTATGCAGAATCGGATTGTGCATAAACATAAAATTGAGCGCAAGTGCTAACAATATAAATAAGAGGAAAAAAAAGCGTACTACTGCTTCTTTGGGGAAACGAAAGAGTGCAACTAAAAATAAAATAAAAAATAAGGCAATGCTGCCGATATAATCATTTACAGCAGAAAAAAATCCAGGGATATCAAACCCAAGCCCACCTGCATTGGAACTTTTCAAAAAAGTAAGCGTAATAAAATGATGCTGCCATTGCCATAACACAAAAGGCAAGACAAATAACACACTGACGCCCAGCGCCACATACGTTACAGGCCATCGCCATAATGCGCGATATTCTTTGATACATAACATTGCAATAAATAATGTGCCTGCTAAAATCACACATTCAAATTGACTCACCAACATCCACCCCAAACTTATTCCTGCTAAAAGCATATAAGCTTTTTTACCCGTTTTAACCGCTGCTGAAATAAGCAGGGTGGAAGCCGTAAACGTTGCAATCGCCAGCAAGTGATAATCCAAATGCTCAAAAAATTTTGATATCACGGGCAATGCCATACTCATGATTAAAACGAGTCTTGCGGCTTTAGTATCATAAAGTGCATTGGCGCCCAGATACATGAAAAGACTGGTGAGTAAAAAGAGCAAGAAATTAATGTAGCCAAAAGCGGCGGGGCCGTAGCCAAAAATAAAACTATAACTTTTAATAAAAAGCGGAAGGCCGAAGGGACTGTCAATATAACCCAAGGAAAAATGCCGCGCATAATCCCAATAGAGAACACCTGGAAAGGGTAGCGCCATGTGCGCATTGAGAATGGCAAAGCCGAGGGCTAAGAAGCCAAGTATTGCATAAGCGAAGGCGTGTTTTTTGAGGTGGATTAACATGGAATAAAATCTTCCGCTACAGTAAAAATTCCCCTCCAGAGGAGGGGTGCCCGAAGGGCGGGGTGGTTGAATAATGTCTACCCCTCACCCTGCGCTTACAGCGCAGACCTCTCCCGCAAGGGGAGAGGTGATATATATTCAAGACAATAATTTTTTCACCATCGCGCGGTGTTCAATTGTTTCTTCATAATCCCCACGCATAATGGATTCTAAACCAGAGAGCGTCGTTTTAAAACAATCATTGACGAGAATATAATCCGATTCGATAGCGTGTGACATTTCTTCACTGGCTTTATTTAAACGTTCGCGAATAATATCTTCATTGTCTTGCGCGCGATGAAATAAGCGCTTTTCTAAATCTTCAATAGAAGGGGGCAAAATAAAAATGCGCTGACAAGTTGGAAACTGTGCATGAATTTGTGCAACGCCCTGCCAGTCAATTTCTAAAATCACATGTTTGCCACTGGCGAGCTCTTTTTCTACTTGTGCTTTGGCAGTGCCGTAATAATTATTAAAAACTTTGGCATGCTCTAAAAATTCGCCGCGGGCAATCATGGCTTCAAAAACATCTTTTTCTACAAAAAAATAATTCACGCCATGCGTTTCGCCGGGACGTTTGGGGCGAGTCGTATAAGAAATAGAAACAGAAACAGTGTCCATGCGCTCGAGTAAGGCTTTGACAAGACTCGTTTTTCCCGTGCCAGAAGGGGCTGCAACTGTAAATAACTTGCCAGGAATGTGTGAGGGGGACATTGTGGAACTATACCCAAATTGATTGTTTTTTTCAAGCCTTTTGTTTATACTGCCAGACTATGCGAACCCATCGAAAAAATAATGAACTGCGCCTCTTACATATAACGCCCGGATACTTACCCCATGCGGAAGGATCGGTACTCATTGAGTGGGGAAATACCCATTTGATTATTACGGCCTCAGTTGCCAAAGGCCGCCCGCAATGGCTTAGGAAAAAAGACCCCAATGCCACGCAAGGCTGGATCACGGCAGAATATGGCATGCTGCCCCGCGCAACAGATGAGCGCACCAATCGAGAAGCCACGCAAG
>JBILMY010000146.1:0-3596 GCA_044375265.1 Gammaproteobacteria bacterium
ACGTTTATCGGCATGCAGCACAGTGAAATGAATATTTTTAATCGTATAGGTTTCATTGCGGGTAGGAATGTGCCCCAGTTCGCGGCTTAAAAGGCCACCCAAAGTTTCGACAGGAAAGTTTGCAAAATCAGTATTAAAATGTGCATCGAAATTTTCTAAGGAGACCGATCCTTTGACAATGAATTCTGCTCCATGCGGGCGAATTTCATCATCTTCATCTTTATCACTTTCATCTTCAATATCGCCCACGATTTGTTCTAAAATATCTTCCATAGTGACGAGCCCCGCCAAATGGCCATATTCATCAATGACCATGGCCATATGTGAACGCTCTTTTTTAAGCCGCTTTAAAAGCTTATCTACAAACTGTGTTTCAGGCACTAAAATCACCGGTTGTAAATAACGGTTGATATCAAAGCGCTCTTCTTTTTTGATGGCCAATAAATTTTTGGCCAGTAAAATGCCGACCACTTTATCTTCTTCATTTTCGTGAATCACGGGATAACGTGAATGTAAATTCTCTAAAATTTTTCTTAAAATTTCTTCAAAAGAATCATGGCTTTCAATATAAATCATTTTACTTTTAGGGACCATGATATCTTTGACTTGCATGACAGAGACTTGCAGCACGCCTTCTAGCATCCCTTCGGATTCATGATCGAGGATTTTATGATCTTCGGCATCGCGCAAAGCGCTGATGAGATCTTCGCGGTTTTTAGGCCGGCGCATAAAATAAGAAAATAAATGCTTAGTCGATTTCATAAGGATTCTCAATACCTAATTGTTGAAGTAATTTGATTTCTAAGGCTTCCATTTTTCTGGCTGCTTTTTCATTATCATGATCGTAGCCTAATAAATGCAATACGCCGTGAATCGTTAAATGCGCAAAATGGGCGGCAAGTGTTTTATGCTGCGCTGTGGCTTCTTTTTGAATAACGGGATAACAAAACACTAAGTCACCGACATAATGATTTTTCTTTTCATATTCAAAAGGATCGGCAGGAAAAGAGAGCACATTGGTAGGCTTATTTTTACCGCGAAAAGTGTGGTTGAGGGTTTGGCTTTCATTTTCATCCGTAATGCGTACCGTAATGCTAGCATAGGTGGTTTTTTGGGGCAGGGCCATTTTAATCCATTGTTTAAATTGTTTCTCAGAAGGCAATTGTGCATCAGAAATAACAGGCTGAAAATACAACTTAAGCCTCATTGGGTGAGGATTTCTCCGCGTAAAGAATAACGAAGGGCCTCAGTAATGTTGACATCAATAAATTGGCCAATGAGTCTGTCTTGTCCATCAAAATTAACGACGCGATTATTTTCCGTACGGCCTGAAAATTCTGTGCCGCGTTTAGATTTTCCTGTGACCAAAATGCGTTGCGTGCTGCCAATCATACTTTCACTGATGGCTTTTGTATGTTCATTGATAAGATCTTGCAAGCGAGCAAGGCGCTCTTTTTTGACCTCCATCGGCGTATCGTCAATGAGTTTCGCGGCAGGCGTGCCAGGACGTGCACTGAAAATAAAGCTATAACTATTATCGAAATAGACGTCTTCGACTAAATCTAAAGTCTTTTGAAAATCTTCTTCAGTTTCACCTGGGAAGCCCACAATGATATCGGAAGACACTGTGATGTCCGGACGTAGCGCTTTTAATTTGCGAATTTTTGATTTAAATTCAAGGGCAGTATAACCGCGTTTCATCGCAGTTAAAATACGATCGGAGCCACTTTGTACAGGCAAATGTAAATGATTGGCCAATGTCGGTACGCGTCCATACGATTCAATCAGACGCGCAGAAAAAGCAGTAGGGTGGGAGGTTGTAAAACGAATGCGGCCAATGCCTTCCATATGAGACGTGTAATCAATCAAGAGCGGTAAGTCTGCAATCTCACCATTGTGCATTTTGCCTTGATAGTCATTGACGTTTTGTCCAAGGAAAGTAATTTCTTTGACCCCTTGCGCCGCAAGATGCGCGACTTCGGCAATCACATCATCCAAAGGACGGCTGATTTCTGGGCCTCGGGTATAAGGTACTACGCAATAGCTGCAATATTTATTACAGCCTTCCATGATAGAGACATACGCGCTCACGCCATCAGCTTTCGGGCGTGGCAACTTATCAAATTTTTCAATTTCTGGAAAAGAAATATCAACGACAGGTTTAGATTTACTTGCGCGGGCGGATAACAAGTCTTTCAGCCGGTGCAATGTTTGCGGGCCAAAGACGACATCCACATAAGGCGCGCGTTTTAAAATGGCATCGCCTTCTTGGCTGGCGACACAGCCGCCGACGCCAATCAAAAGCGCTGGATTTTTTTCTTTGAGTTTGGCAAATACGCCCAGTTCTGAAAACACTTTTTCTTCCGCTTTTTCACGGATAGAGCAAGTGTTGATTAAAATTAAATCCGCTTTTTCCATTTTGTCCGTGACGGCATATTCTTCTGACAATAAATTGGCCATTTGCGATGAATCATATTCATTCATCTGGCAGCCTTGGGTTTTGATATAGAGACTTTTTTTAGCGGGTGTTGTAATGAGTGTTGTCATGAAAGTATTAACGTTGACCTTTCCATTTTGAAATGAGGCGAAGCTGCGTGATAGCGTCTTTGAGTTCTGACATGACGGTAGCGTAATCAATATCATTCATGTTTTCAGCAAGTTTGCGCTCTGCCGCTTCTTTTGCCGCAAGGATTTTTTCTTCATCGAGTTCCGCTTCACGCAGGGCGACATCGGCTAAAATCGTGACTGCTTTGGGTTGTACTTCAATAGCGCCGCCTGAAATAAACAGGCGTTCTTCCTTACCCTCTTTGCTAAAGCGTAGCTCACCTGGTTTTAAGAGACCTAAAAGGGCAGTGTGGCCAGGCATAATACCGACTTCACCGGCGGTAGTCATGGCAGTGAGTTGCTCAACAGGGCCTGAATAAATCAGGGATTCTTGGCTCACAACGGATAAATGTAAAGTAGACATAATTCTCAAATAATAAAATGTATTTTTTAGTCACCTCTCCCCTTGCGGGAGAGGTCTGCCCGAAGGGCAGGGTGAGGGGTGGAGTACATTGATTAAGTACCCCTCATCCTCGCCCGCTTTGCGGGCTCGACTTCTCCCGCAAGGGGAGAAGTGAGAAAAATCATTATAACACACGAACTTGGGTTGACAAAATCCATAAAAGCGGTATAATTTCTGCCCAGTGTCCGTAAAGGGGCCCTGACAGTATTTAGGAAACTATTATGAAAAGAACGTATCAACCCAGTGAAATAAAGCGTAAAAGAACCCACGGTTTTCGTGAAAGAATGTCTAGCAAAGACGGTAGAGCTGTATTAAGCCGCCGCAGAGCTAAAGGCCGTAAACGTCTTTGTGTATAGTAGCCACGCGGCTACGTATTGAAAAACCCTACGATTTTTGAGTAGGGTTTTTTATTGAGAGATTAAAAAAAATGGTAGCGCAATATTGCTTGACGAAACAAGGCAGACTTTTAACGCCAGGCGATTATGCCAAAATGAATGAAGGCGCTGTACGGGCAAGTTCCCCTGAGCTCTTGTGTATTGCAAGAAAAAATGGCTTAATACAGCCTCGATTGGGACTTGTAATTCCTAAA
>JBILMY010000012.1:0-12571 GCA_044375265.1 Gammaproteobacteria bacterium
AGCCACGATCAAAGAAATGCCATACACACTGACAAAAGGCGCAAAACCGATTAAAGGAGAAGAGAGCTGACTGTAACCCAAGAGTGCCCAAGGAAAGCCAGTTAAAATAAAGGTGCGAAGCACTTCGCCGATGACCCAAAAGCAGGGGAAAATGACAAGATATTTGAAGGCACAATCTCGCGGAAAAAATCGCACCCACAAAAATCCAAGGAGCATCCAGGGCGTGGAAAGTAAGACGATAAATCCCAGTAAAAAAATCAGTGCAAGTGGAATAGAGGTTCCGCCAAAAACATGAATGCTGATGAAAACCCAATAGATCGTGATCGCAAAAAATCCAATGCCATAAAAGCTGCTTCGAAAAATGGCTTGTTGAGGTGTTGATAAAGACAATAAGCGCAGATAAAGCACAATACCCATAAACGCAAAAAATCCACTTTCGTGAAAGGGTAAAAAAGCCAGCCCCAGTATGGCACCTGATACAAGGGATTGCCAAAAGAAAGGCACGCGTTTAAGCATTGATGCGGCGCTTTAAGAAGGGACTGGGTTTAAAATGCAGCGTGCGAAAATCATGGCATTCAAACACTTCTCCATTTTTGGGATTACGTACTTGCTTGCGTTTTTGCGTACGAAGGCTAAAAGTGCCAATGCCGCGAAATTCCACAGTATAACCCGCCAGTAATTTTTCAACAATGGATTCTAAAATAATGTCGACGGTTTCCTCGACATCTTGCAAAGAAACATAGTCGATTTTTTCAAAGACAGCACGGATAAGATCAGAGCGATTCATGGGCAAATTGTACGCTAAGCCCTACTCACTTGGCAACCCACTGTGAAAACGAAAGAGGGAGTCTACGCCTTCAATGAGTTCTTGTTCTTTATGTGAAAAAAAATCTAAGCGGGCTTCAAAATCGCCATTGCCATATTGCCGTGCAAAATGTAAATACATTTCATAATGCCGCGCTTCAGAAGCCATGAGACCTGCGTAAAAACTGGAAAGCTCATCATCCAATTTTCCAATGAGCACTGAAAAGCGCTCGCAAGAACGGGCTTCAATCAGTGCCCCAATAATAAGCACATCTCTTAAACGATAGGGTTCTGCTTCATTGACATGTTGAAATAATCCTCTGGCATAATTGGAAGGGGTAATTTTATCAAAGTTCAGACCGCGTTTTTTCAATAATTTGATCACTTGTTCAAAATGACGTAGCTCTTCTCTGGCAAGCTTGGATAAGCGCTCGACAAGTTCCAGATTTTGGTTATAACGTCCAATTAAAGACAACGCCGTCAGCGCTGCTTTTTTTTCACAGTGTGCATGATCGACAAGCAAAAGGTCAGTGGACTGAACTGCTTTTTGAATCCAGGCTTTCGGCGTAGGGCAATATAGGATGGGGAATTGCATAAAAAAACTGGCATATTAACACAATTTCATCAATCTGCTATAATCTTTTTACACCATTTCCTTATAGGAGACCTTATGAAAAATTTACGCCGTACCTTTGCTACGCTCGCACTCGCTTTCATCAGCTTTTATGCTTTCGCACAAAATCTTAGCCCTGTCGGATTTTGGAATACTGTCGATGATAAAACGGGCGATGTCTTAAGTGTCGTTCAAATTTATGCTGAAACTGACGGTTCTTTATCCGGAAAAATCATCAAGATCATGCCTGTCTTGGGACAAAAAACCACCGATATTTGCAAAGGTTGTAATGGTACACAGAAAAACGCGCCTATTTTAGGGATGAAAATTATGTGGGGCATGATGCAAACAGCCGATGACCCTTTAAGTTTTGACAGCGGCCGTGTACTTGATCCCAAAAGTGGCAATATTTATCGGGGTAAAATGACACTTAGCGCTGATAATGACAGTTTAACCTTGCGGGGTTATGTGTTGATGCCAATGCTGGGCCGTTCTGAAATCTGGACACGCACTATCAGTCCTTAGCGTACACCGCAATAATAGATTGATTTTTTACGTAAAACCCGTATAATTTGCGCCACACTACTATTTCATCATAAGGAACAAAGTTATGTCTCAAACTATCGAAAGAACATTATCCATTATCAAACCCGATGCGGTTGCTAAAAATGTGATCGGTGAAATTTATAGCCGTTTTGAAAAAGCGGGGCTTCGTATTGTCGCGGCTAAAATGCTGCACTTAAGCCGCGCAGAAGCAGAAAATTTTTATGGTGTACACCGTGAAAGACCTTTCTTTCCTGCCTTGGTCGATTTCATGGTTTCAGGTCCTGTGATGGCACAAGTCTTAGAAGGTATCGATGCCATTAATAAAAACCGTGAACTTATGGGCGCAACTGATCCGAAGAAAGCAGAAGCCGGCACAATTCGCGCTGATTTTGCCGATAGTATCGATGCCAATGCCGTGCATGGTTCTGATGCGATTGATACGGCTAAACAAGAAATCGCTTTTTTCTTTCCAGAAAAAGATATTTTTTAAATTGTCTTGTGTAGAGACGCGATTTATCGCGTCTCACATTCAATTTAGTATCACCGCTCAAAATTAAATCCTCACAAAATGGGGTAAGCCATTATGATAAGGCGGATAGGATTCTCCCTGAATCAGGGGTGATAAATATTGTCGGGCTTTTTCGGTAATGCCAAATCCTTCTGGCGTTACAAAATCTCGCGGTAACGATTTTTCTTGATTCGCAACTTCTGATAAATTCACTGTCCCAATATGCCACTGATAAGGGCTGTTTTGCTCACGCACAATCGTCAGCATCACACTGCGTTTGCCCGCAATTGCCGCGTCAATGGCGCTACGCCCCATGGCGCAGGCTTGTTCAAAATCGACTTGCGAGGCCAAATGTCTTGCAGCACGCTGCAAATAATCGGGTTTCGCAAAATGGCATTTATAACCGTGCGCTTTGGACAATAAACTTGATAGAATTTCTCCCACACCGCCCAATTGATGGTGGCCAAAGGCATCTAAAACGCCGCTGTCTGCAATGAATCGTCCTGCTTCATTTTTAATCCCTTCCGATACAACAATGGCACAAGAGCCCACTGTTTTAATCGTTTGATGCACTTTGGCATAAAACGCTTCCGGATCAAAAGCGATTTCAGGAAATAAAATAATATGCGGTGCATCGCCCGCTTTTTCAGCCGCAAGGCCACTGGCAGCCGCAATCCAGCCGGCATGCCGTCCCATCACTTCCATGATAAAAATTTGCGTGGACGTTGCCGCCATAGATTTCACATCCAGTGCGCATTCTCGAATCGTTGTCGCTACAAATTTAGCGACCGATCCAAAGCCCGGACAATTATCCGTATGCACCAAATCATTATCGATGGTCTTGGGGATCCCAATACACTGCAAATCGAAACCCACTTTTTCACAATAGCGTGCAATTTTTAATGCGGTATCTTGTGAATCATTACCGCCATTATAAAAAAAATAACCAATATGATATTTCTTAAACGTCTCAATAAGGGTTCGGTATTCACTGTCATCGACTGCCGGGTCTTTTAATTTATAGCGGCAGGATCCAAATGCGCCGCCTGGCGTATAAAGTAACCCTTGTAAAGTATCATCCGATAAAGTGGAGGTATCAATAAGTTCATCTTTGAGTGCGCCGACAATACCATTTTTACCGGCAAATACTTTGCCTATCTCTGCATTTTTTTCACGCGCGGCTAAAATCAGCGAAGCTGCCGTTGCGTTGATTACCGCGGTCACGCCGCCTGACTGGGCATAAAAAGCATTTTTTAAATTCGTTGCCATACAATTATTACCTTAAAAATCTGCCCCCTTAACAAGGGGGCTGTCAACGAAGTTGACTGGGGGATTTATAAGCAGCACGATTTTATAAATCTCCCCTGTCGGCTACGCCGACATCCCCTCTTATTAAGAGGGGAATTAAAACACGCAGTATACCGTTTTCAAAGCGTTTTTGCTATAATCAAAACAACCCTGAATTTTTTTGGAGACAACTCATGAAGCATTTTTTAAAAGCTTTTTTGGCCCTACTCAGCGGCGCACTTTTACTCACTGCCTGCCATAAACAAGAAGATCCCAATACCGTCACTGTCGGCATCATCGATGGTCCCGATGCAATCATTTGGCAATCGGCGCAAGCAGTAGCCATGAAAAAATTTGGCCTCACCATTAAATTGGTGACCTTCTCAGATTACAATACGCCCAATGAAGCTTTAAATGATGGCAATATTGATGCCAATGCGTTTCAGCATATGCCTTTTTTAAATGCGCAAATTGCGGCTGAGCATTATGATATCGTGCCTGCAGCTAATACCTTTATTTATCCCATTGCACTTTATTCTGTTAAAATCAAACATGTCTACGAAATTAAAAAAGGCGATAAAATTGCGATACCTTCTGACCCGAGCAATGAAAATCGCGCGCTGCTTTTATTGCAACAAGGCGGCCTCATTAAACTCAATGAGAAAAATGACGTGAATGCCACCGTAGCAGATATCGTACAAAATCCGCGTGGGATCAATATTGTGGAAATGGATGCTGCAATGCTGCCTCGCACCTTGCCCGATGTGACAGCTGCCGTTATCAATAATGATTTTGCACAAGCGGCAGGACTGCGCGCATCTCAGCAAGGTATTTTAGTTGAAAGCACCAAATCACCTTACATGAATATTATTGCCGTAAAATCAGCTCATCAAAATGATACGAAAATTAAAGAGCTGATTCAAAGTTATCAATCGCCTGAAGTCAAAGCCGCTGCTGAAAAACTCTATGGCAAAGATGCGATTGCGGGATGGTAGATTGAAATGTAGAGACAGATTGCATCTGTCTCAGCAAGACGCATGCAATGCGTCTCTACAATTAAAAGCCCCCTTATTTAAGGGGGCTTTTTTACGCCTGCTCATCAAAACTATGCCGCGCGGCATAGAGATAAACGATCATGGTCCAGAGGGTTAAAAAGGTCGCGATCCATAAGGTTAAATAACCAATGACCAATAAAAATTCTGGCATGTTGGGGGTGTAGCCAATCAAAAAGCCAATCCCGACCATTTGCGATAAAGTTTTCCATTTTGCCACGTTGGCTACAGCGACTTTCGTACGATCGCCTATTTGCGCCATCCATTCTCGCAGCGCAGAGACTAAAATTTCACGTCCAATGATAATGGCAATAGGAATGACCACGCCATGTATCCAGGGAATGGCGACAATCATGACGAGCGCGGTCGAGACAATCAGCTTATCGGCAACCGGATCTAAAAATGCCCCAAAGCGAGAAGTTTGATCCCACTTACGCGCTAAATAACCATCGAGTAAATCAGTAATACAAGCCAGGGCAAAAATCATTGCTGCGATAAAATGCGCCCATTCATACGGCAAATAAAAAACCGCCACAAAAACGGGGATTAAAAAAACACGCAGCAGCGTTAAATAATTAGGCAAAGTATTTTTCATGTGTGCAGTATATCATAAATTTTTTGGGCAAGCCTCACTCCTACGCCAGACACTTTCGCAATCTCTTCTGCACTGGCTTTCATCAGCCCTTGATGGCCCCCAAAATGTTGCAATAAGCGTTTACGGCGTTTTTCGCCAATGCCTTCAATGGATTCCAGCGGCGATGTCATCACTGCTTTTTCCCGCTTTTTGCGATGGCCGGTAATGGCATAATGATGCACGGCATCGCGCATTTCTTGAATCAAATGCCGTGAAAGAGAATGTGTATCAAGCGGCATCTCAAGAGCCTTTTCACCGTATAAAATGCGATCATATAGAGGATTGCGATCCTGGCCTTTGACAATACCGAATAAAATCATTCCTTCAGGCAAAACTTCACTGGCGGCTTTACATTGCAAAGGACCGCCATCAATAATCACGATATCGGGAAATTGTCCGCTTTCACTGCGCTGTAAAAAAAAGCGTCGCAGCGTTTCAGCAATGGCGCGCGGATCATCGGCATTAAAATCACCTAAAGTAAAACGCCGATAGGCTTTGTGATCAGCGCCTTTGCTATTGAAAACCACCACTGCCCCTACCGTAGATTTGCCTTGCAAATGGCTGATATCCACGCAAATGATTTCAGCAATAGGCGTTTTTAATTGTAGGGTTTTTTGCAAATTTTCAAAACGATGTGTCGACGTCATCACTTTTTTGAGTTTCTGCGTTAATACACTCAGTGCATTTTCTTCTGCAAGCCGAATATAATCCCCATATTTTTTATGCGTAGAAAAAGTGACAGCACTGCCTTTTTTTTCAGCTATAAACTTTTCGAGCCACTCTTGTTCTTCGGGCAAAGTGGCCATTAAAATCTTGTCAGAAAAATCGGTTGCCTCAGTATAATAATGACTCATGACGGAAGACAGTACATCGCCTTCTGCCGTACCTGCAAAAAAATGGCGGCTTGAAATCAGCTGCCCTTCCCGAATACCTAAGAGCGATACCACTGTATACTGTTCCTGACTGGCAACGCCGAATACATCATAATTACCCCCCTGCGATAACAGCACTGATTGTTTTTCACGAATGGTTTTAAGACGCGTAATTTGCTCACGGTATTCGAGCGCCCTTTCATACTGTAAATTGTCGGAAGCATCGATCATTTGTTTTTCCAAATTTGCCATCAGCGCTTTACTTTTTCCTTTTAAAAATAAAGACGCTTCTTTCACTTTTTGCTGATAAGCCTCGCTGGAAATAAGTCCCACACAAGGCGCATCACAGCGTTTAATATGGTATTGCAAACAGGGTCGCGAGCGGTGTTTAAAAAAAGTATCGGAGCAGGTTCTGAGTTTAAAACTGCGGCTTAAAAAATCAAGACTTTCATATACTGCGCTCGTATTAGGATAAGGGCCAAAATAATTATCACGGCTTTGCAGTGTGCCACGATAACGAGACAGACGTGGAAATTCATGATGTGATAACACCACATAAGGGTAGGATTTATCATCGCGAAGTAAAATATTATATTTGGGATGGTGTTTTTTAATGAGGCTTTGCTCAAGCAGCAAGGCTTCGGTTTCAGTATGCGTCACCATGGTTTCAATATGATGAATAAGCGAAACAAGCTTTGTCGTTTTAACAGACAGTCCTGTTTTTTGAAAATAGCTTTTGAGACGATGGGCTAAATTTTTGGCTTTACCGACATAGAGAATTGTATTCGACGCGTCGAACATTTGATAAACGCCAGGCGTATGGGGAAGATCGGCAAGAAACTCGGTGATATTATCCATAAAGGGGAGTAAATATTTAGCAAAAGCAGGGATTATGACAGAAACTTCCTGTTCTGCCACCTTTCGCTATCGCTCAAGGCCAGCGTCGCTGTGCTCCGCTGTTCAAAATTAGTAGTCCTACTAATTTTGTCGAACTACGTTCTCATCTCTGCTGCTATCAGTATTTTATTAAAAAATGGCGGAGAGGCAGAGATTCGAACTCTGGGAGGGGGGATACCCCTCAACGGTTTTCAAGACCGCCGCTTTAAACCGCTCAGCCACCTCTCCGGTAGAAAGGGGAATTATACCTGAAAATTTGAAGCGGTACAATACGAAGGTTTTTTACTTTTTAAAGTAAAGTGGGTATAATGGCTGAAGTTTTTAACAGAGGGTTTTATGTCAAAATCTGGGATAACATCGCTATAAAATAGCTTACTGCTTATGAATGAATTTAAAATTGCCTATCTCAATGGCTCCAGACTCAAACGTGCTTTGGTCGCCGGATCAAAGCGCGTTATCGCACGCCACGATTATCTGAACAAAATTAATGTCTATCCTGTGTCCGATAATGATACCGGCACAAATATCAGTATTACCTTAACGGCAGGACTAAAAGCTTTAGCGCTTGAACACGATGAAACCATCCCCAATATTTTAAATACTTTTGCCGATGGCACGCTTGAAGCAGCCCGCGGTAATTCAGGCACTATCTTCGCACAATTTTTCCAGGGCCTCGCTGAAGCAGGTGCCGCCTATGACAGCATTGATCCCAATGAATTTATTGGCGTTTTTGCCAAAGCTTCTGCACATGCTTATGCCGCAGTCTCTACCCCTATGGAAGGCACCATTTTAACGGTATTAAGTGATGTTGCCACGTATTTAAATACACTTACCGATATTCCAGATGATTTTGCCATACTCTTTCAAAAGCTAATTGAAAAAGCCAATCAGTCTTTAGCCGAAACACCCGAAAAATTAAAAATGCTCAAGAAATTCGGGGTGGTCGATGCCGGCGCGCAAGCCATGGTGGATTTTTTTGAAGGGATTTTCCAATTTATTCTTGAGGGTGATATTAAGAAGCTGATTGCCGAACTCGAGGAAATGGCAGAAACTGAATTTGAAGGTCTGCATGAAGAACATGCCGCAGGCAATGATTCCATTGACGATTATCGTTTTCGCTTTTGTACCGAATGCGTTATTCTCGGGGATAATATCGATCAAGTAGCGCTCAAAGCTGCTGCGTCAGAGCTTGGCGATTCTTTGGTTGTGGCAGGTGGCAAGCGTAAAATCAAAATTCATATCCACGTGAATGAACCTGCAAAATTATTTGCGGTGTGTCGCCAGTTTGGAAAACTCCTCAACGAAAAAGCCGAAGACATGTTCCATCAAGTTCGTGATGCGCATGGCAAGCGAAGTAAAGTCGCCATCATTACCGATTCTTCCATTGACTTACCCAAAGAATTACTCGACTCTCTCAACATCCATGTGATCCCTATTCGCATTCATATTGATGATGAAGCCTATATTGATGGCATTTCTATCACGCCTGAAGAATTCTATGCGATTGTGAAAGAAAAAGGTGTGATCCCCAAAACAGCGCATCCGACCTATCGTGATTTTAAAGCTAAATATCAATTTTTAGCGTCTCATTATGACTCTCTTATTTCGATTCATATCGGTAAACATATGAGTAATACCACTAATGCCGCTGAACTCGTTAAACGCGATTTAGCGAAAGTAAAACTGGATATTATTGACAGTCAAACCACCAGCGTTGGGCTAGGGCTCATTGTGAAATATGCCGCAGAATTGGCCCTCCAAGATATTCCGCATGATGAGATTGTCGCGGCAACCCATAAAATTATTCAAAAAACAGAACTCTATGGCGTGCTTGAAAATTTAGATTATGCAGTCAAAGGCGGCCGTGTGCCTAAATTTGCTAAAACTATTGCCGATCTTTTTCATGTCTGCCCGATTGCACATCTGCGCCGCAATGAAAAAGCCAAAATTATTGGTGTTTCACGCGGCCAAAAAGAAGCACTGCAAAAGCTTGCTAAAAAACTCTTGAAAAATTTTTCCAGTTCAAAAAAATATAATATCGCTATTACCCATTGCCAAAATCTTGAACGTGCTGAGTTGTTATTCCACTATTTAAATGATCGCGCTAAAAATATTACCTCCCATTACCTCACTGAATGCGGTGTTACCATCGGCTCGCATAGCGGTCCTGGCCTTGTGGCTATTAGCTATCAAGAAGTACCTATCTCTAAAAAATCATGACTTGGCTGCATAAAAAACCGCAAATTCATACCCAAGAAAAACGTAAAGATATTCCACAAGGATTATGGAAGCAGTGTCCCAGCTGCCAAACTGCTTTATATCATACTGATTTAGAAGAATCGCTTCAAGTTTGTCAGAAATGTCACTACCATTTTCGGCTCTCAGCGCGAGAGCGTTTGCGCTATTTTCTTGATCTCGATGACCGAGAAGAATTGTCTATTAACCTAGATGTCCCTTTGGATCCTTTACAATTTGAAGACAGTAAAAAATACACGGCAAGATTGACCGCTGCCAAGGAAAAAACGGGTGAAGAAGAAGCCCTGATTTTAATTCAAGGAAAACTTTTTCAAATGCCGCTCATGGCATTGGCGTTTGAATTTGATTTCTTGGGTGGCTCTATGGGCCTTGCCGTGGGTGAAATTTTCACTGGCGCAATACAATTGGCCATTGAACAAGGTTGTCCTGTCGTATGTTTTTTTTCCAGTGGCGGCGCACGCATGCAAGAAGGCCTCATTTCGCTTATGCAAATGGCTAAAACTTCTGCTGTGCTGACTAAGCTCAGTGAAGCAAAATTACCCTATATTTCTGTTTTAACTGACCCTACCACAGGCGGTGTTGCCGCAAGTTTTGCAATGCTCGGTGATATTATTGTGGCAGAACCTAAGGCGCTCATCGGATTTGCAGGACAGCGTGTGATTCAAGAAACCATGAAACGTGAATTACCCGAAGGTTTTCAGCGCAGTGAATTTTTGCTGGCTCATGGTGCCCTTGATGCTATCATTGAGCGCAAAAATTTGCGTACTGAGATTCATCAGATGCTGAAGAAATTGATGCATTGTAAACACGTTCAAGATTAGGGATGAATTATGATTCAACCACCCCGTCAGGCTCCGCCTGCCACCCCTCCTCTGGAGGGGAATTTTCTTTTTCCCACACTGCAAGACTGCGAAGCGCAGCTCTCCACGTACCAGAATAATCCTGCCGATCTCAACCGATTTGCAACCCTATTGAACAAAGCCCGCCCCACGCTAAAAAAGAAGCCTTTTATTATCACTATCACGGGAACCAATGGCAAAGGCACGACAACCCATTTACTTGAAAGTATCTTACTTCAGGCAGGCTGTCGTGTAGGAATGTATACCTCGCCGCATTTACAGCATATCACTGAACGCTATCGTATCAATGGAAAAAATATTTCTGAAGCAGAATGGATTCATTATTTTAATGAATCTTTTCACTATTACGCAGAAAAAAATCCTAATTGGTTTGAATATTTAAGTTTTATCGGCTTATTATTTTTTTACGATACGCCTTTAGACGTACTGCTGTTAGAAATTGGGATTGGCGGCAAACACGATATTATCAATGCGATTGACCCTGACCTCTCTATCATCACTACCATCGCTTTGGATCATACTGAAAAACTGGGCAATACCCGAGAAGCGATTGGCGCTGAAAAAGCCGGTATTCTTCGCGCGCATCAACCTGCCATTTGTGGAGATGCCCATCCGCCACACAATGTAATAGATTATGCGCATAAAATAGAGGCCACACTTTATATTCAAGGAAAAGATTTTCACTATACCGTGACAAATTTGCATTTTA
The DNA here is from genome assembly GCA_044375265.1 of Gammaproteobacteria bacterium. Lineage (GTDB taxonomy): Bacteria > Pseudomonadota > Gammaproteobacteria > JABDGN01 > JABDGN01 > JBILMY01. The sequence goes on from JBILMY010000012.1 coordinate 11,039, forward strand.
ATTTTTCTAATACACGATGGAATTTTAACACGCTCCCACTGCCGCATATTCCTGCCCAAAATGTGGCAACTGCTATAGAAGCTTTATCACATACGCCTTTTACATTCGATGAATCTACCATTGCAAAGGGAATCGAGGCTTGCGTCGTACCAGGCCGTTATCAAACACTCCAAACAAATCCTCTTGTTATTGTCGATGTAGCACATAATCCGGAAGCCTGTCGTTATTTAGCTGAAAATTTGCAGCGCGATCCTGTTTTGGGAAACACCTTTGCGATCGTAGGCATGGCAGGACGCAAAGATATTGAAGCCTCTCTTGCACCTTTATTGCCCCTGGTTGCACAATGGGCAATCGTTGATATAATATCTAACGAACCTTGTGTTGAACGGATGGTCGCCATGATTCCCAATGCCACGATTTATTTTTCTGTCAAAGCCGCATTAGCTGCTTTGCAAAAATGTATGACAGCAAACGATCGCTTGATTGTGTTTGGTTCATTTATAACAGTATCACAAGCGATAGAGGCCTTCGCATGATCCCTCTGCGTCATCGCATTATTGGACTGATGGTTCTTGTTGCACTTCTCATTATTGCAGTTGTGTATGAAATCGATAAAATCATTGATCCTCATTTACGTTTGTGGTCTATCCCTGCTGCGCCTACCATCACCTCATTATCCACTATACCCGCTTCGCCCAACATTCAATTACAACCCCCTACAGAACCTTCTGGAATTTTCGTGTTACAATTACCGGAAATTTCTGATGCTTTAACCGAAGAGCGTGTGTTAACGGCGCTCAATAAAATGAAAGCCACTTATTTTCACAATGGCACTTTTTTCATTGGTCCCTCTTTTGATGAAACCCAATTAAAATCCATACAACAATCTTTAAAGCAGCAATTGAATTTAAACGCGACGTTAACAGATTTTAAATTTTTTGAAACGTGAGGGTTTTTATATCAAAAATGTTTTAATTTTTTTCGTCACCCCCGCGCAGGCTGGGGTCCAGCGGGCACATGGATCCCAGCTTTCGCTGGGATGACGCGCAACAAGCTAATAGGTGATTTATGAATATGCTCGATTATGTTTTACTCGCCATCCTACTGATTTCTTGTATCATGGGATTGTTACGCGGCCTTATCACGGAAGCCGTATCTTTACTTACTTGGATCGTGGGCCTGTATCTTGCCTTTCATTTCTCTGGGCCACTGAGCGCTTACCTCACTTATTTCCACGATATGATGGTGCGTTACATCATCAGTTTTATCATTTTACTGGCACTCATTTTGATTGTCGGACATTTGATTGAAAAACTGCTCAACTTAACCATCAAAAAAATTGGATTGGGATTTTTAAATCGATTACTTGGACTGATTTTTGGCTTTGTGCGTGCTGCACTTTTAATAGTCGTTGCGCTTGCGTTGAGTAAAACCTTTGCGCCGTTGCCCAAAACCTTGACACAAAATTCTGTATTGCTTCCGCATCTACAGTGGGCAGTCAATGCGGTAAGCCCTTACTTACCGCATCGCCCG
>JBILMY010000147.1:0-3555 GCA_044375265.1 Gammaproteobacteria bacterium
TAAGACATAAGATCGACATGAGAAACGGCATTGACAATCGTAGCCAAAGCATCTTGACCTGTTTCATCATTGGGATCAAACCCGACATTATTATTACTGCCTTCTAAATACGCAGGAGAAGCAAGTAATGCAACGGTGAGCTGTACGTTACTAGGCAAAGCTTTTCGTAAATCTTGCACCAATTTTGCATAAGCATCAGATTCTGCATAGGTCATTTGTGGATTTTCATAATCTAAATCTACGCCATTTAATTTAAAGCCATTTACGATATTGAGCGTAGACTGGATAAAGTTTTTTTCTGCATTCCCTGTCGCATCTGCAAAAATTGCTTCAAACCCATCATCATGGCTATAGCCGCCGATAGAAATGAATTTTTGCAGGGTATTTGTGGTATTTTGTAACTGCGTAAACGCTACAAAATTGCCCATTTGCCCTGATACGGGTTTGCCCTGATAGGTTGCAGTCCAGCAGCTGACAGCATTAGCTTTGCAAAAAGCATCTTGGGTACTATTTTTGTCCGCCGCAAATAAATCGGCATTGGGATCGTTAAAGTACACCGTTCCCACATTCGGATCAGTTGCAGTGGCATCAATTTCTAAAAAAGAATAGTTGAGTACATTCAATCCATTGAGTTTAGCGGTTAAATCCGCGTTGCTTTGCGTTGTGCTGTTACCTTGCCCATCCACAACGACGCTGCCAGGGATCGGATAAGGCGTTGTTGGCTGGGCATGTCCACCATAAACAGACCAATCGGTGTAATAGGCCATTACCATAGGTGCACTTTGCTTGCCATCATCCATACTCACATGGCCTAATAAAGAAAGGCTATTTGCACTTGAGGCATCATAAGGCATATCAGAACTGACATCCCATAAAATATAGCCTCCCAGCTGATGGCTGGTCTCATATTTCACTAAAGAATCTACGTCAGTAGGTGAGAAATAGCTGATAAATACATTATTCGAAGCAAGTACAATACTGCTAGATGCTAATAATAAAGCTAAAATAATTTTTTTCATAAAATGTCCTCTTGTAATCACTCTCTAATTATATAAAAGAAATATTAAGGCAACCTTAAGAAAAACATTAATAAATAGGATGCCTACTAGACTTCTTTCGTGGATAAAAACTGAATTTTAGGATAGCGCTCGATGGCAAGCGAAAGATTGACTTTAGAGGGGGCTAAATATTCGGGGACTTTTTTTTCAAATTCAGCCAAAGCTTTGTGATCATCTGACACAATAAACCGTGCAGCGCTAATGCTGACAGGCTCATACGTCGATTCCACGTTATATTCATCTTTCAAACGATACACCACCACATCAAATTGCAGCACACCGATAGCACCTAAAATGAGATCGTGGTTTTCAAGGGGACGAAATAATTGTGTAGCGCCTTCTTCTGATAATTGCACAATGCCTTTTAAAAGCGCTTTACTTTTCAAGGGATCGCGCAGCACGATGCGGCGAAAAAGCTCCGGTGCAAAATAGGGAATGCCCGTAAATTTCAATTCTTCCCCTTCGCTAAACGTATCGCCCACTTGAATCGTGCCATGGTTATGAAGACCGATAATATCGCCCGGATAGGCTTCTACTACCGCTTCGCGATCCGAGGCTAAAAAAGTCAGTGCATGATTAACGTTCATCTGTTTTTTGGTACGTACTTGATAAAGCCGCATGCCTTGCTCATAACGTCCTGAACAAATGCGCATAAAAGCAATACGATCGCGGTGATTAGGATCCATATTGGCTTGAATTTTAAAAACAAAGCCCGAAAATGTTGGCTCAGCTGCTTTCACAATACGCGTCTGCGTCTCACGCGTTGTAGGATAAGGGGCGTAATCGATAAAACTGTCCAGCATTTCTTTCACGCCAAAATTATTCATGGCCGAACCAAAAAAGACAGGCGTTAATTTACCTTGTAAAAAAAGCGCACGATCGAAGGCTGGCGTTGCGCCTTTGATAAGCTCCAAATTCAGCCGTAACTCGGTGGCAATATCGCCTAATTTTTCATCCACCAAAGGATTGTTGATGCCCTCAATAATCGTATTTTCACGGTATAAATAAATGCGATCTTCATAAAGATGATAAATGCCTTGAAAAGATTTTCCCATGCCAATAGGCCAGGTCATGGGCACACATTGAATGGATAATACTTTCTCAATTTCATCCAAGAGTTCAATAGGCTCAAGGCTATCCCTATCCATTTTATTGATAAAGGAAATGATGGGTGTTGTACGCAGACGGCAAATTTCTAAGAGTTTAATCGTGCGCGCTTCTACGCCTTTGGCCGCATCAATGACCATAAGCGCAGAATCTACTGCAGTGAGCGTGCGGTAAGTATCTTCTGAGAAATCGGCGTGTCCGGGTGTATCGAGTAAGTTTACGATGCAATCACGGTAGGGAAAAGACATGACGGAAGTCGTGACGGAAATACCCCGCTCTTTTTCAAGCGCCATCCAATCGGAAGTCGCATGGCGTCCACTTTTTTTGGCTTTGATGCTGCCAGCCAATTGAATAGCTCCTCCAAAAAGAAGGAGTTTTTCTGTTAAGGTGGTTTTCCCAGCATCGGGATGAGAAATGATCGCAAACGATCGCCGCTTTTCTAAAGCTTCGCTCATTTATTCGATATCGATAGTATGTTCTCGACGAACAGGCGCATGATCTTCCCGCTGAAAACGGGGTGCACGATATTCACGATAAGGTGCGCGATATTCACGTTCACTTTGATAAGCATTTTGTGCATAACTGCGTGGTACATAGCCAGTAGATTCACGTCCACTATCAGCGCGTGCTGTATCGCGCGCAGTATATTCACGAGGACTAAAGTCACGTGCCGTATATTCTCGAACATTATCATGGGCAGTATATTCGCGCACAGTATCACGTGCCGTATATTCACGAGGACTAAAATCACGTGCCGTATATTCTCGAACATTATCATGGGCAGTATATTCGCGTGCGGTATACTCACGTTCGCGGTACGCAGGACGGCGCTGCTGATACTCACCGCTGCCTTCAGCTCTGCGATTTAAATGCGGAGAATCAGGATCAGCAATATTCACGCGAAGACGCATACGGCCAATTTGTTTTCTATTAAGCTTTTCAATAGCATTATCCGCTTCTGCGTTCGTCGCCAAATGGACAAAACCAAATCCTTTGGAATTTCCATCGCGATCATATTTAATAAAGACTTTTTTGGGCGTAATACCTTCAGCGCTAAATAGGCTTTCAAGGTCGCTATCTGCCATGGTATAAGGAAGATTGCCCATAAATAAAACCACTTCTTTAGAAGCAGCAGAATCAACAGCTGTAGAATCAGAAGAATGAGAGTTTGTAGCCTCGGCTTTTGTAGTTATAGTTTTTTCGGCAGGATTTGACATAAAGAATCTCTTGAATTTGTGTAACATAATGTGTCCTTATTGTATCAAAAAGTGAAGTAAAAATCAAGTAGGTGTATTGGGCCAGTACATATTGCACTGATGGTTGTTGTTAAGGAACTGAATTGGAGAAAGTAAATTTAATCCCCAATGAGGTCTAGTAGAATTGTACCATA
>JBILMY010000148.1:0-3454 GCA_044375265.1 Gammaproteobacteria bacterium
TTCTGGATTTTGTGCTGTTAGGGTTTTATTGCGCGCTGTTAATAGAGCATTTTCAGGGCTTTGCGTAAGCGTCACGCGGCCAAGACCCAGTGGCCCCATGAGTGATAAGGCGTAATTATTGGGAGACGCTAATTGCCAGACCACATTGGCAGTTTGCGTTTCTTGGGGTGTTGAAATACTGACGACGCCTTCGATATGCCAAGTGCTTAAGGTATTTAATGCCGCTTGTCTTTGGTTAAAACTGAGCGGTTGGTTCAGCGCATCTCCGAGAGGTTCAGTGCTGGCGCATCCGGTAAGTATGAGAGTCAACAAAAAAAGACGAATCAACATAATGCGCGCATTGTACGATAAAAATTGAAAGTATGCTAATAGTTAGGTAGAATAAGACGGTTTCGTCATCCCAGCGAAAGCTGGGATCCAGGGGCCTAATGGACACCCGCCTGCGCGGGGGTGACGCTACAAGAGCGATTAGTATTATACAAACAGAGGTTTATAAACGATGAAGAGCCAACAAATTCGTGAAACATTTCTTTCTTATTTTGAAAAAGTCAGTCATACCCGTGTGTCAAGCAGTTCGCTTGTTCCGCATGATGCCACACTCTTGTTTACCAACTCTGGTATGGTGCAATTTAAAGATGTTTTTTTAGGCACGGATAAACGGCCTTATTCTCGCGCTACCACAGCGCAGCGCTGCGTACGTGCCGGGGGTAAACACAATGATTTGGATAATGTGGGTTACACGGCGCGTCACCATACGTTTTTTGAAATGCTCGGTAATTTTTCTTTTGGCGATTATTTTAAAGTGGAGGCGATTACATTTGCTTGGAAATTTTTAACCGAAGTGCTTTCTATTCCCAAAGAAAAATTATGGGTGACAGTGTTTCGTGACGATGATGAAGCCTTTGAGATTTGGACAAAGACTATTGGATTTCCGGCTTCTCGTATCAGCCGCTGCGGTGAAAAAGATAATTTTTGGTCGATGGGGGATACAGGCCCTTGCGGCCCTTGTTCTGAAATTTTTTATGATCACGGTGAAGCCATTGCCGGCGGTCCTCCTGGCTCTCCTGATGCTGATGGCGATCGCTATATTGAGATTTGGAATTTAGTTTTCATGCAATTTAATCGAAGCAGTGATGGCATATTGACTCCTTTACCTAAACCTTCTGTTGATACCGGTATGGGCCTTGAGCGCTTATCGGCAGTGATGCAAGGTGTGCATGATAATTATGAAACCGATCTCTTTGTGCCTCTCTTAGAAAAAGTGGCGAGCTTGGTAGGGCGCAGTGATATTCAATACAGTGGCTTTCGCGTAATTGCCGATCATAGCCGCGCGGCGACGTTTTTAGTGGCCGATGGCGTAGTTCCTTCCAATGAAGGGCGAGGTTACGTGTTACGACGTATTATTCGCCGTGCGCTGCGTCATGGCTATCAATTGGGTCTTTCCCAATTTTTTGCAGGGCTTGTGCCGATGGTTATAAGCATGATGAAATCAGCTTATCCGTATTTATCAGAAAAAGCCCCTTTCATTGAAACCATGATTGCTAAAGAAGAAGCGCAGTTTTCAAAAACGCTATCACAAGGGATGCGTTTATTTGAAGAAGCCATTTCTGGAATGACAGACGGTTTAATTTGCGGCGATATTATTTTTAAGCTTTATGATACTTATGGATTCCCCGTGGATTTAACGGCTGATTTAGCCCGTGAAAAAGGGCTTCTCATGGATATCGCCGGTTTCGAAAAAGCCATGGAAACCCAGCGAAATTTATCGAAAGCCAGCAGCCAATTTGGCGTGGATTATACTGCAGCGATGCAGCAGTTACCTGAGACGCCTTTTTTAGGCTATGAAGCTATTGCTTCAGAGGCCTCTGTTATGATGATCTTCAAAGATAATCAATTGGTCGATAGTATTGAAGCGGGTGAAGAAGGTTTTATTTTACTTAGTCAAACCCCTTTTTATGCAGAAAGCGGCGGGCAAGTGGGGGATGAAGGAAAGCTTATTGGCACTGAAGGAATTTTTGTAGTAAACGATACCCAGAAAAAAAATCATAGCCATTTACATTATGGTAAAGTTTTAGAAGGACGTATTCAGACGGGTGAAAAATTATCCGCGGTGATCGATTCTAAACGCCGTGCTGCGATTGCGAATAACCATTCTGCCACCCATCTTTTGCATGCCGCATTGAAAAAAGTATTGGGGCATCATATTGAACAAAAAGGATCGCTTGTGGACGGCGATAAATTACGGCTGGATTTTTCGCATCCCAGCGCCTTGACAGACAAAGAATTGAATACGATTATTGAATTCGTGAATCACGCCATTTCAGAAGGCATCACACGCCAGATAGACATCATGCCCATTGAAGAGGCGAAAAAAGCGGGTGCGGTCGCACTCTTTGGCGAAAAGTATGGCGAGACAGTGCGTGTATTATCGTTTGGCGAAGTTTCTAAAGAACTTTGCGGCGGCACACACGTTGATAATACTGCAGCGATTCGTTTATTTGTGATCGTCGAAGAAGGCGGGGTTGCTGCGGGGATACGACGCATTACCGCAGTAACGGGCGATAAAGCCTTTGCTTTACTGAAACAATCGCACGATACCTTAAAATCAGTGACGCAAGCCTTGAGCATTTCTGCGGATAAAACGCTGGAAAAAATTGAAACGCTTTTGAATGAGAAAAAAGCGTTAGAAAAATCGCTTAAAAAATTTGAGGCAGAAGCGCTGCAAAAACAGGCTAAAGCCTTGTGGGATGAGAAGAGCAAAAATCAACCACCCCGTCAGGCTACGCCTGCCACCCCTCCTCTGGAGGGGAATTCCTTTGCACTTATTGATGCTATTCTTCCGAATACTTCCATGCAAAATCTACGCGCCTTTGGCGATGCGTTAAAATCGGTGGCCGATAAACCCTATATTTTTCTCTTAGGGGGTATTGAAGGTGAAAAAGGATCTGTCATGATTTTGGTTCATCCTGATTTGAGTAAAACCTATTCTGCCAATGAATTGATTAAAAGGGTGAATGGGCTGATTGCAGGGCAGGGCGGCGGGCGCCCTGAAATGGCACAAGCCGGCGGAAATACGAATTTGAAAGCCGCGTTTGAGGCGGTGAGGGCAAGTATATAAAAAATCTCACCTCTCCCCTTGCGGGAGAGGTCGAGCCAGCAACGCTGGCGAGGGTGAGGGGTTGTGTTTAATCAACCATCTCGTCTGCCTTCGGCAGCCACCCCTCCTCTGGAGGGGAATTATAAGGTAATTTATGTGCGGCATTATCGGGGCAGTCAGTCAAAACAAATCAATTTCTTCACTTCTTGTCGAAGGCTTAGCACGTCTGGAATACCGCGGTTATGATTCTGCGGGGCTGCTGGGGATTAATAAGCAAGGATATTTAGTCCGTCTTCGCCGCTTGGGTAAAGTGGCTGCGCTTTGTGAAGCTTTAAAAACATCTCCTTTGGAATCTAC
>JBILMY010000149.1:0-3405 GCA_044375265.1 Gammaproteobacteria bacterium
TAATTAAATCTTCTGATTTTTCTACCGTATAGTGATGCGTTTTTTCAAGCTGTTCAATGCCTTGAGTAATTTTAGCTTGACGTTTTGCACGATTGGCAATCACATACGCTTTTTCAAGGGCGGCTTCATAGTCGGAAGGGTGTTTCAATATAATTTTCACCGACGCATGAAAGCGATGACCATAGGTATAACGATCAGCTTGCACGCCAAATAAAGTCAGCGGCAATATTTCGCCATCGAATAAACTGACTATCCAACGCACAGGGCGTAAAAATTCAAAGCTGTGTGAACTCCAGCGCATGGGTTTGGGCAAGGGCAGTTTTTTAAAAGCTTCATTGATAATGTCAGGTAAAATCTCTGCTGTTTTTTTACCCGGCATTGCCGCTTCATAATAAAAAAATTCGCCTTTATCGGTTTGCCGGCGTTCCAATTTTTCAGGCGATATACCAAGGCCTTCTGCAAATTTCACTAAAGCAGGTGTAGGTTGACCCTGATCATCTAAGCCAATAGCGATACTGGGACCTTTTTTTTCAAGTTTTTGTGTGGGTTGTGAAGCGGGTAAGCCCGAAATTAAAATTCCCAAACGGCGTGGCGTTGCAAAACTTTTTTTATCAGTAAAAGACAGACCTGATTTTTGCAGGCCGTCAATCAATCCATTTTCCAGTGCAGTGCTAAGTTTGGCTAAATGTTTAGCGGGAATTTCTTCGCAGCCCAGTTCAAATAAAAAATCAGTCATATTATTTTTCCTTACACAGCGGAAACCCTAAAGCTTCGCGGGTTTTATAGTAGGATTCTGCGATAAGACGGCTTAAGGTACGAATGCGTAAGATAATACGTTGACGTTCAGACACAGAAATCGCGCGGCGGGCATCGAGTAAATTAAAGGTGTGGGACGCTTTGAGCATAAGTTCAAAAGCGGGCAGGGTTAAATTGTCTTCGACGAGTTTGGTGGCCTCTTTTTCATATTCATCAAAACATTGCCATAAAAAAGGCACGTTGGCTTTTTCAAAATTATAGGCCGACATTTCTTTTTCATTTTGTAAAAATAAATCGCCATAGGTGACGATACCGCTTGGGGTAGTGGCAAACACAATATCAAACATACTATCAACATTTTGTAGATACATCGCGAGGCGTTCTACGCCATAGGTAATTTCCCCCGAGACAGGTTTGCAGGGTAGCCCGCCGACTTGCTGAAAATACGTAAACTGCGTAATTTCCATGCCGTTTTGCCACACTTCCCAGCCAAGGCCCCAAGCGCCAAGTGAGGGCGATTCCCAGTTGTCTTCGACAAAGCGGATATCATTATTTTGGGTATCGATGCCGAGAGCTTCGAGTGAGCCTAAATACAGTTCTTGAAAATTCTCTGGTGAGGGTTTCATGATAACTTGAAATTGATAATAGCGCTGCGTGCGATTGGGGTTTTCGCCATAGCGGCCATCGGTAGGGCGGCGCGACGGTTGCACGTAAGCGGCATACCAAGGCTCAGGGCCAATGGCTTTTAAAAAGGTTGCGGGGTGAAAAGTACCTGCGCCCATTTCCATGTCATAAGGCTCAACCAAAAGACAACCTTGTTTTGCCCAGTACTGTTGCAGGGTTAAAATGATATCTTGTAAAGAAAGTTTATTTATCATGATGCTCTTGTTTAAAAGTGTGAAGTATTTCATCTTTGCGGGCCCAGGCAGCACTCAGCCACTGTTGAAAATGTTTTTTAAAAACAGCATCGTGTTGATAATCGCCAATCAGATCGGGGGTGACGGGAATATGCTCCACCAACACCTGAATGTCTTTCATTTCGCCGGCTAAAAATTTCTGCATAATTTTTTCTTTTTCAGAATAACAAATCGTGACATTTAAAATACTTTGAATACGCCCATCCATAATTTGTAAGGTTAAAGCAATGCCGCCTGATTTAGGGTTCAATAAATGCTGAAAGTGGCTGTTGACTTGTTTTTTTGGGGTAAAGCGCGTGCCTTCAACGAAGTTGATGAGGGTGATAGGGCGGTTTAAAAAGCGTTTACAGGTTTCACGCGTAGTTTCAATATCTTGGCCTTTTTTCTCAGGATGTCGTTCTAAATAAGCAGGACTATATCGTTTCATAAAAGGATAGCCTAAAATATAACAGGCAAAACCCATAAAGGGAATATAGAGTAATTCTCTTTTCATAAAATAACGTAGCTGCGGCAATTTGCTATCAAAAATATGCTGCATGATGATGATATCAAGCCAAGATTGGTGATTGGCAATGATTAGATAACTGTGATCACGCGAAACAGGGTTTAAGCCTTGGACCTTAAAACGCGTCGGCGTTGTATGTGTAATGATAAAACTAAGGCAGCGACTCCAGACAGAAGGCAGATGTTCTAAGTGAGATCGCAGCGAGGCACGGCCTAAAAAAGGCGGCGTGATGAGCAAAATTAAAAAGAGGATAAAAACATAAACGGCAAGCGTCATTGTTACCATTAAATAAAGAAATACAGTGTAGCTTTGTTTTAATAATCGCATCATTAAAATTGATAACTTAAATTGATAGTTGTACGATAATCCGTCTTTTGTGTCAAGGTAGTTTGCGGGGGAATTTCACTATTATGTGTAAAAGCAAAAGCGATATTCATATTGATATTGCCAATAATTTGTGTTCCCAGTGAAAAATTCATCATGGTGCTTGTGTTATTCGTCCCCATTTCAATATCCGTATTTTGTGCAAAAGTTGCATTGGGCGCAATCGCCCAAGTGGTATTAAGCCCCGTATAAGCAATGGCTTGCTGCTGATAAATCAGGGTGCCAGCAATACGGGTATTTCGATAGCCCGGGCCAAATTGAATGTTAGAGGTAATATATTTTCCCATAAAAAGTGGGCGGGCATAACCTGCCGAAAGACTTAAAGAGACATCATAAATGTTAAACTGATCATAGATATTCGAGGTGCGGATAAACCAAAAACGATCAGCCGTTTTAAGCTTATATCGAAAATCACCGATAAAGGCAAAACGGTTGGCGGTGGTATTGGCACTGTTATTGGCAAAAAGTCCCTGAAACAGATAGTCATTTTCCCAGTTATTCCAGCTTTGATTAAGGTTGAGCGCGCTGCTCAGCGTATTGCTGTAGGTATTTCCACTGGTACTGATATAACCTAATTGGGCGTTGCCTGACCAGTAGGGGTTGGGGTTGTTTGTGTTGGCAAATACAAGGGCCCCATTTGCCCACAAGCACAAAGCAAAAAGACAGTAAAAGCGATAAGACATTTTTTCCATAACGGCATTGTTTATTATTCCAGCGAATTGCTCGATTCTTTTTTAGGGAAAGTGATCTCTACAATGAGTCCGGTACCTTCCATTTGATCTTTTAATACGATTTTTGCATGCAGTGATTCAGCGATTTGCTCCACAATGGCAAGACCTAAAC
>JBILMY010000150.1:0-3401 GCA_044375265.1 Gammaproteobacteria bacterium
ATATTGTAATGTACTGACGTTTCATGTGGAAAAAAGTGAAGCCTTACCCACGTTCTATAAAAACAGGCAGAATGAGACGATGACGCAGGTTATTTCCGAAACGGGGCAAGATTTTTATTATACGCAAGGCTTTGCACTCGGGGATTATTGGAATCCCCAAATTGCTTGGCAATCAAGCGGTATTCTTTATAGCATTGTATGGAAAGGCTTGCCAGATGCAGCAAAAACCAAGGAAGCTCTGCTAAAGCTCGCCTTAGAATTTATGGTATAATTTTTAGATGCGACTCTCTTTATTAAGGATGAATCCCTTATGATACAACTGCCCGCGTTTGAAAAAGTTCATGTCTTAGTGATCGGCGATGTGATGCTCGATCGTTATTGGAAAGGTAGCACAGGGCGCATTTCGCCAGAAGCGCCAGTGCCGATCGTGCATGTGAATGAAATGGATGATAGACCTGGCGGCGCCGGAAATGTGGCTTTGAATTTACGTGCCCTCGGGGTGGAAGTGTCTCTGATGGGTATGGTCGGCGAAGATAAAGAGGGTGATGCCTTAGAAGCACTGCTCACCCAGCAAGGTATTCATTGTTATTTTCAGCGTACTAAAATTGCCCCTACGATTACCAAGCTTCGTGTGGTCAGTCAGCATCAGCAACTTCTTCGACTCGACTTTGAAGAAAAACCGATTACGTTTTCACCCGAAAAACAATTAGAGAGTGTGAAGAAAATTTTATCGACAGTGAATGTCGTGGTTTTGTCAGATTATAACAAAGGCGTCTTGAATCATGCCGAAGATTTAATCGCGGCAGCTAAAGTGAAAAATATTCCGGTGCTTGTCGATCCCAAGAAACCCAGCTTTTCTTATTATGCAGGCGCAAGCATCATCACCCCCAATATGAAAGAATTTCAAGAAGCGGTTGGGAAAGTGAGCGATTTACAAGAGTTAGAAAAAAAAGCGCGAGAAGCCTTGGATAAATTTCATTTGGAAGCGCTGCTCATCACACGCAGTGAACATGGCATGAGTCTCATTCAAAAAAATAAAGAAGCGGTGCATATTCCGACCCGCGCCAAAGAAGTGTTTGACGTAACAGGTGCGGGCGATACCGTGATTGCGGTCATGGCAGCCGCGATTGCTGCGGGAGAATCTTGGACGCGCGCGATGGTTTTATCCAATGTGGCTGCAGGCATTTCAATCAGTAAACTCGGCGCAGCCACAGTAAGTCCATCTGAACTTCGCCGTGCGTTGACAGAAGAGCATTTGCAGGGAGAAGGCATTGTTACAGAATCACAACTCAAGATACTCGTGCAAGATGCCAAAGATCATGGCGAAGTCATCGTCATGACCAATGGCTGCTTTGATTTACTCCATGCAGGCCATGTGGCCTATTTAGAAGAAGCTAAAAAGCTGGGCGATCGCTTGATTGTTGCCGTGAACGACGATGATTCTGTACGGCGTTTAAAAGGGCCATCGCGCCCCTTATCAGCCTTAAAAGATCGCATGTCAGTACTTGCAGGATTAAAATCGGTCGATTGGGTGGTGTCTTTTTCTGAAGATATGCCGGAGCGAATTTACGCCGAAATTTTACCGTCTATTTTAGTCAAGGGCGGTGACTATAAATTAGACGAAGTGGCAGGCGGCAAAGCCGTCATTGCAGCAGGCGGAATCGTTAAGATTTTACAATTTAAACAAGGGATTTCTACATCCAATATTATTCGAAAAGCACGAGGTGAAGCATGATCATTGTCACAGGGGGCGCAGGATTTATCGGCAGTAATATTGTCAAAGGGCTGAATGAAAAAGGCTATGATGAAATTTTAATTGTTGATGATTTAACCGACGGTCATAAATTTAAAAACTTAGTGGGATTACAGTTTTTAGATTATGTCGATAAAGAGGATTTTATCGATTACATTATCGAAGAAGAAGATTTCTCTCATCCTGTCGAAGCGATTTTTCATGAAGGAGCCTGCTCGACAACGACAGAGTGGAATGGAAAATTCATGATGGATAATAACTATGAATACTCCAAACATTTACTGCATTATTGTTTAGACCGGCGCGTGCCTTTTATCTATGCGTCGAGCGCCGCTACTTATGGTAATAAGAAACAATTTATTGAATCTTCTGAATATGAGGCGCCTATTAATGTGTATGGCTACTCCAAATATTTATTCGATAATTATGTGCGTCGTTATTTAGCTGATGCTCAGAGCCAAGTGGTGGGTCTTCGCTATTTCAACGTGTACGGGCCGCACGAAGATCATAAAGGCGGTATGGCGAGCGTGGCTTTTCATTTAAATAACCAATTAAAAGAAAATGGTATCGTCAAATTATTTGAAGGCTGTGATGGCTATGGCAACGGCGAGCAAGTGCGCGATTTTATTTATGTCGATGATGTGGTTGCGATGAATTTATGGATGCTCGAAAATCCTGAGGTATCAGGTATTTTCAATTGCGGCACAGGACGCGCAGAACCTTTTAATGCAGTAGCCGAAGCGGTACTCAAATGGCATGGTAAAGGAAAACTTGAATACGTTCCTTTCCCTGAAAAATTAAAAGGTCATTATCAAAGTTATACCAAAGCGGATTTAACAGCGCTTCATAAAGCGGGTTACGTTGATGCATTTAAAACGGTGGCTGAAGGCACCAAATTGTATTTGGATTGGCTGAATAAGTAATTTATTATATGTCTGTAATAGTTAAAAAAATAAAAAAAATTGAAGCAGAGGAAATGTCTTTAGATAAATATCTTAACAAGATTACTTGTGGCAACTCCATTGATGTAATGAAAAATTTGCCTGATGAATCAGTTGATTTAATTATTACCTCTCCTCCTTACAATCTGAAGAATTCTACAGGAAATGGAATGAAAGATGGACGCGGTGGTAAATGGGCTAACGCTGCTTTGCAAAAAGGTTATTCTCATCATGATGATTGCATGCCTCATGAAGAGTATGTTAACTGGCAAAGAAATTGTTTAACAGAAATGATGAGATTAATACCAGAAAATGGTGCAATCTTCTATAACCATAAATGGCGGGTACAAAATGGATTGTTACAAAATAGGCAAGATATTGTCGAGGGGTTTCCTGTTCGGCAAATTATTATTTGGAGACGAAAAGGTGGCCTAAATTTTAATGCAGGTTATTTTTTGCCGACTTATGAAGTTATCTATCTCATTGCAAAACCAAAATTTAAACTTGCTTCTAAAGCGAATGCTTTTGGAGATGTTTGGGAATTTACACAAGAAATGAAAAACGATCATCCTGCTGCTTTTCCTGTAAAGCTTATTGATCAAATTGTTTCATCAACAGATGCAGATATAATTTTAGATCCTTTTATGGGTTCTGGAACCACTGCGATTTCTGCAATAAATTTTAAAAGAAATTATATTGGTATTGAT
>JBILMY010000013.1:0-12048 GCA_044375265.1 Gammaproteobacteria bacterium
CTCAGATCACTTAAAAATAATCAAGGCATTTTTTATATGCCCGATCAGAATTTTGAAGAAGAGCACAGTATGTTTTTACCTTTTTTCGGTATCTCTACATTAAGTCTCACGGCGACGTCACGCTTTGCACAAATCAGCGGCTGTGTCGTGCTGCCCATTTTTGCTTATTTTCGTGAAAATACTTTTGTGATGGATATTGAAATTCATCCACCCCTCACACCGTTTCCTTCTGGCGATGTGATGAAAGATACGCTCGCTATTAATCAATTGCTAGAGGCTGAAATTAAAAAGCATCCCGAACAATATTTATGGATCCACCGCCGCTTCAAAGCCACGGTGGAAAATGGGAAAGGGTTTTATGAATAATTCGTAGAGACGCGATGAATCGCCTCTCTACAATTTACGTTTTCCGCGCCTTCGCAGCCAGATAAAAAATAACGAAAGAGAAAAGTGCAATCACGCCAAAATCGGGACCAAAGGTGATCATATTTTTGCCGCCGCCGAACGAACCCAAATAAGTCAGAATCCCAACACCTGCAATTTGTACTAAGATCCAATAGCCGCGTTTCCACTCAGCAGCCCAATTAAATTTTTGGTGGCGTACTTGGTAAAGCAAAATAAATAAAAGTCCAATGCCGCAGGCCGCTAACAAGTGTGCAATGGTTTGCCAGCCTGTCCAAAACAATAGTAAATTACACACATAAAATGCGATAAACGATAAGAATGAATACGCGGGTAATTTAAAAGGTCTGGTCAGTGTTGGCTGACTTTTTCGCAGCGCATATAAAGCGATGGGCCCTACGCAATACGCAATCACAAAACAGCTGATGAGAAATTCCACCATCGATTGCCAGGCGTGGAAAGGTAAGAATAAACATAAACCCACAAAGTAATTTAAGAACATGGCTTTGACAGGCACGCGTTTTTGATTAAGCTGTAAAAAATACTTGGGGAAAAAATCAATTTCACCTAAAGCAAACGTAGTTCTTCCTGTGCCAGCGGTATAAATATACGCAGTACCAAACGGGGAAATAAACGCATCAGCATAAATAATCATGACAAGCCAGATAATGCCTAAGCTTGTTAAGATGCCGGCAAAAGGACCGCCATCTCCAGCGAAACTTAAGTGCGTCCAGCCTTGGGTTATATAGCTTGGCGATAAGGCGCCGATAAAAGCCGATTGAATGGCGATATAAAGAATCATACACAAGACCACTGCGCTGATGATTGCAAAAGGAATGGTACGTTGCGGATTTTTCACTTCACCACCCATTTGAATGGCAGGGCTGTATCCGATGAAAGAAAAAACAATACCGCCTAAAGGTAGCGCAGAGATAATGCCTTTAATCCCTTCAGGTGCAAAGCCGCCGAGGGCAGTAAAATTGCTGGGATGAAAATCCATACAAAATAAAGTAATGACGACTAAGATCGGCACGGCCAATTTAAAAATTACAATGGAAGAACTGGAGCGACTAAAAAATTTCGCGCCCATTTGATTTAAAAATACCATGATGACCATTAACACGGCCGCTGCTACAATGCCGAGTCCTGAAAGCATCGCGACGCCATCGACTTTGGTAATGATATGCGGCACGTAATTACCCGCGTATTGTAAAAGTGCTAAAGTTTCAACGGGGGCGACCACGACGCTTGAGAGCCAAATCATGAAGCCAATCATGAAGCTCACAATTTTGCCGTGGCTCATTTCACCAAAGTGGATCATGCCACCCATACGTGGAAAAGCAGAAGAAAGTTCAGCAAAGGTCAGCGCAATGCTGAGCATTAAAAATCCTCCAAGGATCCAGGAAATAATTGCAGCAGGCCCCGCAATTTGCGCGGCATATAAAGGGCCGAATAGCCAGCCGGAACCGACGATACCGCCCATGGCAGTCAATAATAAGGCAAAACGCCCCATCGTTTGTGTTGACATAATTTTCCTTGCTTTGAAGTTTACATTTGTAAAACTATATGGTAGAATCCTTTCCAAGTCAACAATTACCTTAAGATTGTTGCTCACTTAAAATTGTTTGTTTCAATATTGTCTTACATCAAAATTTCCACTACACAAAAAACAGGGTTGGTATGAACTTATCTGATTTAAAAACACATTCTATCGAAGAACTCACACAGATTGCGGAGCAATTTGGTATGGAAAATACGGGCAGAACCCGCAGGCAAGATTTGATCTTTGGTATTTTATCGGGCGTTGCGGCGCGCGGCGAAGATATTTTAGGCGATGGCGTGCTCGAGATTTTACAAGACGGCTTCGGATTTTTACGCGCCGAAGAAAGCTCTTATTTAGCAGGTCCTGATGATATTTATGTCTCCCCCAATCAAATTCGCCGTTTTAATTTGCGCACAGGCGATACGATTTTAGGCCGTATTCGTCCGCCCAAAGAAGGTGAGCGTTATTTTGCCCTCACCAAACTCGATCTCTTGAATTTTGAACCGCCGGAAGCTTCGCGCCATAAAGTGTTGTTTGAAAATTTAACGCCGCTTTTTCCAGAAGAAACGATTATTCTTGAGCGTGGCGATGGCAGTAAAGATGATGTGACAGGGCGTGTCATTGATTTGATGTCACCGGTGGGTAAAGGTCAGCGCGGACTCATCGTTGCGCCGCCCAAAACCGGTAAAACCGTGATGCTGCAAAGTATTGCCAAATCCATTGAAAAATTGCATCCTGAATGTTATCTCATCGTGCTCCTCATCGATGAGCGTCCTGAAGAAGTGACGGAAATGGAGCGTTGTGTGAAAGGCGAAGTGATTGCCAGTACCTTTGATGAGCCTGCAACACGTCATGTGCAAGTCGCAGAAATGGTACTCGAAAAAGCCAAACGTCTTGTGGAGCACAAACGCGATGTGGTGATTTTACTCGATTCTATTACGCGTTTGGCGCGGGCTTATAATACCGTGATCCCCACCTCCGGAAAAATTTTAACGGGTGGTGTGGATGCCAATGCGCTGCATCGCCCCAAACGTTTTTTTGGCGCGGCACGAAAAATCGAAGGCGGTGGAAGTCTCACAATTTTAGCGACAGCGCTGGTGGATACCGGCTCTAAAATGGATGAAGTCATCTATGAAGAATTTAAAGGCACGGGTAATATGGAGCTGCATTTGGACAGAGAAATTTCTGAGCGCCGTATTTATCCTGCGATCAATTTAAAACGATCAGGCACACGTCGTGAAGAGAAACTCATTAAACCTGAAGACTTACAAAAAATTTGGATTCTCCGTAAATTGTTACACTCTATGGAAGATGTGGCGGCCAGTGAATTCTTACTCGATCGCTTGCAAAATACCAAAACCAATGAAGAATTTTTTGAATCCATGAAACGGATGCGGGGGTAAATTCTGCCCCCTTAATAAGGGGGCTGTCGACGCAGTCGACTGGGGGATTTGTGCTGTACTGTAAATCCCCCCTATTGGCTGCGCCAATTTCCCCCCTTGTTAAGGGGGGTGAAAAAATTTAATTATGCCACTCAAAAACACACAAAAAGCCACTATCGCACTTTTCCTTATCGCTGTTATTTGGGGCGGTACCTTTCCTTTAATACGCAATGCCCTGCATGATATTGATGCCAGTACATTTGTTGTGATCCGTTTTACGCTTTCTGCACTTTTCTTTTTACCGTTTATCCTATTTAGAAAACATAGAAACCATTCAAAAACTCTTGCCTGTGGTGTAGTATTAGGACTTTTTAATGGCGTAGCCTATTTTTCACAAACAGTGGGATTACACTATATCAGTTCTTCTGAATCGGCTTTTGTGACTTCTACTTCTGTGATTCTTATCCCCTTATTGATGCCGCTGTGGCGTATGCAAAAACCTAACCCTTTTGAATGGATAGGTGCAATCATTTGTGTTGGAGGGATTTATTTTTTAACAGGCGGTCGTGTTCATGAAGTTTCGTGGGCGTATGGCCTGACATTTTTAGCAGCACTTTTTACCGCTTTAGCCATTTTATTTATTCAAAAAATTTCGCACCTTGTTGACACCAAGCTCCTCGTTTTTTATCAAATGCTTTTCACATTGATTTTGCCGCTCTTATTTTTTCATCATCAGGAAATGAGGGAGATCCATTGGTCAGGTTCACTGATTATGGCCTTACTGTATTGCAGTATTATTTCCACTTGTGTGACTTTATTTTTGCAAGCGCATTATCAGCGTTATACCACAGCAACGAAAACAGGTATTATCTTTACGCTAGAGCCTGTCTTTGCTACGCTCTTTGCCTATTATTTTAATAATGAAAGCTTGAGTTCTGCTATTATGATCGGCGGCGCACTGATTATCAGTAGTCTTTTAGTATCAGAGTACGGAACCCATTTGCACGAGAGAAGTTCAAAACGCGCTTGACAAAAAATGGGCTCTTTTGTTAGAATATGTTTGCTTCGATTTTAGTAGGAATTTCATGCACCACTCTAAAACATCGACCTCTTCTACCAGCTTGTTTCAAGCTTGGATCGTTCTCTTCGCCGCTTCGCTTTTCTTCTTTTACGAATTTGCTCAGCTTAATATGTTCAGCACCATCAATGCTGATTTGATGTCGGCCTTTAATGTCTCTGCCTTAAAAATCAGTAATTTATCCGCCTTTTATTTTTATGCCAATGTGATATGTCTTTTCCCTGTAGGCATTATTCTTGATAGAGTGTCTACGCGCAAAGCCATTATTCTGGCCTTAAGTGTATGTGCGGGCGCCAGCTTATTATTATCGTTTACGCATGATTATTGGGTAGCAGCGCTCCTTCGTTTACTTTCTGGCGTGGGCTCGTCTTTTTGTTTGCTTTCTGCCATGCGGCTTGCCACGCGCTGGTTTCCAGCGTCACACCTGGCTTTTGCGATGGGCGTGGTCGTGACCTTCGCGATGTGTGGCGGGCTTGTGTCACAAACACCGGTGTCGCTGTTAGTGCAGGCCTTCGGTTGGCGTCAAACGCTATTTTATGATGGCCTCTTGGGATTTTTATTTGTCGTTATTATTTTTTTCGTCGTTAAAGATTTTCCACCGCATTCAGATAAAAAACGTCAAACACTCGAGATGATCTATAAAATGGGTTTTTGGAAAAGTTTAAGCCTTGCCTTAAAAAATCGACAAAATTGGTTTTGCGGCGTTTATACCTCACTTATGAATTTACCTATCCTCATTATCGGCGCACTGTGGGGTACCTTATTTTTAATTCAAGGTCATCACTTTAGTCAAGATAAAGCTTCTACCATCAATGGCTTTTTATTTTTAGGCAGTCTCATTGGTTGTAGCGTTTTGGGATTGTTTTCAGATAAGCTTGGTAGACGAAAACCGCTTATGATTGTGGGTGGGATTGCCTCACTGATTTTAGTGCTGCTCATTATGTATGGGCAAGGCAGTTCTTTTTTATGGTTTGGAAGTCTTTTTTTCTTACTCGGATTTTTTACGAGCGCTCAAGTGTTAAGTTATCCGGTGATTGCAGAAAGCAATCCGCAAGTTTTAACGGGTTCTGCGACAGGTCTTGCTGCACTGGTTATTATGGGCGGCGGCGCCGTGGGACAGCCTCTGTTTGGCTATTTGCTCGATAAATATTGGAATGGCGCGAAAGTCGATGGCACGCCTTTTTATACACTCGCCAATTATGATTTTGCCTGGCGCATTATGCCACTCATGTTTATCGTAGCCCTTGTCGTCACTTTCTTGATTCGTGAAACGTATTGCAAAATGCACAGTGATATTCCCCATGCAGAATAAATACTTTCTCCATTCTTCTTTTCAAGCTTGGCTGATCGTTTTAACATCGGCCTTATTTTTTTTCTATGAGTTTGTACAGCTCAATATTTTTAATGTGATTAATAACGATCTCATGCAAGCCTTTGGCGTTGGTGCTACGGGCGTGAGTAATTTATCCGCCGGCTATTTTTATGCAGATGTCATTTTATTATTGCCTGCCGGTATGATTCTTGATCGTTTTTCGGTGCGCACCGTATTATCAATTGCGATGGTATTTTCTATCATCGGTACCTTTGGATTATCTTTAAGTCATGATTATTGGTTGGCGTTTATCATGCGACTTTTTTCTGGTTTTGGTGCAGCCTTTAATTTACTCAGTTCTTTGAAGCTTGCTTCTCGTTGGTTTCCGGAAGCCAAACTCTCGCTGGTCACAGGGGTAGTCGTCACGATGGCGATGATCGGCGGCGTGATTTCACAAACCCCGATGAGTCTTTTAAGCGATGCCGTTGGCTGGCGTCACGCATTGCAAATTGATGGCAGCATGGGCATTATTTTTTTACTGCTCATCATAACGATTGTACGAGATTTCCCCAAAGGAAGCATAGATAAATTGTCACGTGATATTTCTGCAGGATTCATGTTGAAAAAAGTCTTGAGTAATGGCCAAAATACGTTAGCCGCTTTTTATACTTCACTCATGAACTTACCGATTTTAATTTTTGCGGCGCTCTGGGGGATTGATTACTTAACGAAAGTTGACGGATTTACGGCTACACAAGCTTCTTTAATGACCAGTATGATTTTTATTGGGATGATTATTGGTTGTCCATTAGTTGGTGAATTAGCTGATAAATTAAAGCGCAAAAAAGGGCTTATGATTATCACGGGGCTATTGGCACTTGTTACTATTTTATTGATGCGTTATCTTGCAGCGCCTTCACTGTCACAAATGCTTTTGCTCAATTTTTTCTTAGGACTGTTTATCAGTGGGCAAGTCTTAAGCTATCCGCTTATTACCGAAAAAAATCCCCACGCGTTAACGGGCAGTGCACTCGGTTATGCTTCTGTGATCATTATGCTCGGTGGTGCACTCGGGCAGCCGCTGATGGGATTTTTATTAGATATGCATGCCAGTAATGGGGACTATACGGTATCAGATTATCAATTTGCCTTTATGATTTTCCCGGCACTATTTGTTGTTGGCATTTTTTGTGCTTTTTTCTTGAAGGAGGGTAAAGACTAGAAAATCTTTTAGCCTTACACTTGTGTCGTCATTCCCGCGAAAGCGGGAATCCATGGGCCCACTGGACCCCCGCCTGCGCGGGGGTGACAGAGAAATAATTCTATCCCCCCAATTTTATTACGAGGTACTCATGAAAAAAACATCGCATCCTTTACTGCCCTGGATAGTCTGCTTATCCTGCGGATTATTCTTTTTCTTTGAACTCATTCAAATGAATATGATTAACTCGCTTGCCCCAGCGCTCATGGCTGATTTTAATGTTACAGGCGATAAATTGGGGTTACTCTCCGCTACTTACTTTGATGCAAACTTGCTCTTCTTATTTCCTGCAGGCATGATTCTTGACAGATTCTCTAATAAAAAAATTGTTTTACTGATGATGGCTGTTTGTACCATAGGGACTTTTTTATTTAGTCAAACGCACAGTCTTTTTTGGGCAGCTGTTTCTCGATTTATGGTGGGTATGGGTGGTTCCTTTTGCTTTTTAAGTTGCATGCGTTTAGCCTCTATTTGGTTCCATGAAAGCAGGCTTGCTTTTGTCACGGGTTTACTCATGACGATGGCTTTCATCGGCGGTACCGTTGCACAAACACCTTTTACGCTCGTGATGAATGAAATTGGCTGGAGAAATACGGTGGCTTTAGATGCAGCGCTAGGAGCCGTCATTTTCTTTATTATTTTATTTGGCGTCAGAGATTATCCGAATGAAGAAATGCGAAAATTACATCACAATGAATTAAAAAGCATTGGCTTTTGGAAAAGCCTTCGTTTATCCTATGGTAATGCACAAAATTGGCTCGGCGGTATTTGCTGCAATATGATGAATTTACCTGTCTTCATCTTAGGGGCCATTTATGGAGGCGTTTTCCTCATACAAACAAAAGGCTTCACCAATACGCAAGCCTCGATGGCCACCAGTATGATCTTTATTGGCACACTTATCGGCGCGCCCATTGTCGGCTTTATTTCCGATAAAATAAGAAAAAGAAAATTACCTATCATCATCGGCGCTGTTTTGTCGTTCGTACTTATCACGATGATTATTTATATGGGTGGATTATCGTTGACAGACTATATCATTTTATTCTTTCTCTTGGGGCTTATCAGTGCAGCACAGATCATCAACTATCCTTTGGTGGCTGAAAAAAATTCTCCTGCTTTAGCGGGCAGTAGTGTCAGCGTGGTTTCCTTTAATGTGATTTCAGGCGGCGCGATATTCCAGCCCCTTGTTGGATGGTTACTCGTCAAAGGCTGGGATGGCACTAAAGTCAATGGCGTGCCGCAATATACAACAGAGGCTTATCATCATGCGTTATTGTTATTGCCGTTAGGTTTTATCATTGCGCTGGGCTTGCTGTTTTTTATTAAGGAATCGCCTGCAATGAAAAAAGTACATCACGGACATTGAGCGTTCATGAAATAATATGAAGGCGCATTTTTATGCGCCTTTTTATTTATGGGATGAGTAGCGTTGTTAATCCGCTTAATCTGCTGAATCATGGTTCAAGAACCTCAAATTTGCTATAATCTTTGCCTATGTCAGGCCTTATTTTACTCATTGCTGTACTCATCTTATTGTCGGGATTTTTTTCGATCAGTGAAACGAGCCTTATGGCAGTCAATCCCTATAAAATACGGCATTTGGCGCAGCAAGATCACGCTTCCGCAAAACGGGTTCTCTATCTTCTTGAGAATACCGACAAAGTCTTGAGCGTGATTTTGATCGGCAATACGGTGGCCAATATTTTTGCCTCAGCGCTGGTGACTTTACTTGGTAGTTATTTTTATCAAGAAATGGGCGCACTGATTGCCACCTTTATCTTAACGCTTATTATTTTAGTTTTTGCAGAGATTGCGCCCAAAACTATTGCGGCGCGTTACCCGCAGACTATTGCACTGCGCATTGCATTGCCCATCATTATTTCGTTGAAAGTGCTTTATCCCATCATTAAAGTGTTTCAAGTGTTGGTGCAGTGGATTTTATCCCCCTTTACTAAAAATGGGGGAGATGCAGCTGATAAAAATAGCTTGAGTGTAGAAGAACTTAAAACCCTGGTGCAGCAGCCCAATTTGCCTTTATCCAAAAAACATATTCGTATGCTCACCAGTATTTTAGAACTCGATAGAATTTGTGTGGAAGATATCATGATTCCGCTCTATCGCATGAAAGGGATCGATTTATCACTGCCTTTTGAAAAAATAGAGCAAGCGATTGTGTCGTATGGTTATAGCCGATTGCCCGTGTATGAAACCGATATCAAAAAAATTCGTGGAATGTTGTATATTAAAGATATTGCACAATTACTGATTGAAAAATCTTTATCAAAAACCCGCTTACTTGAAAAATTACACCCGCCTTATTTTATTCCTGAAAATATTTCGCTCTATCAGCAACTTTTTAATTTTCAAAAACATAAAAAACGCATTGGCATTGTGGTGGATGAATATGGTGAAGTACGCGGGCTCTTAACCTTGGAAGATTTACTTGAAGAAATTGTGGGAGATTTTACGACCGATTTAGCGGACGCTCTTGATAATGATATTACCCTGCTCGATAAAAATGTCTATCTCATCAAAGGCAGCACACCGCTTCGAAAAATCAATCGTAGCCTTGGGTTTGATTTACCTATTCAGCATGCCAAAACTTTAAGTGGGCTTATTACTGAAAATTTACAAACCTTGCCAGTGAAAAATTTATGTTTACAAATCGGCGATTATTATATTGAAATCATGGATACCCATCAGCACCGTGTGAAACAGGCAAAGGTGCGTACTTCAAATGAATAAAGTCATTCTTTTTTCTGTTCCCAATTTTGATAGACAGGAGAAGAAGGTCTTTTATCAGGTGAAGCAGGGGTAGTAGGCGCTGCGCCTGGGATATGAGATATATTTTGATAAACAGGACTGGATGCTGGTTTAAAGTCAGCAACAGGCGTATCAGATTCCCAGACTGCATCCCTTAGACTTTTAGACGTAGACTGATTCGGCGTTCTAAAATTTTGATACTCGCTCTGGGGAAAATCGGCACGAGGCATGGATGGACTGCCTGCTGGAGAAGGGAATTGCCTTGGAGGAATAGCGGGCGGATCTACTTCTAGAGAGGTATAATTTTGTTTGCGCGCAAGAGAAGGTGAAAGGCGAGCGTCAGTAAGAGAATTAATTGCATAAGGTCAGAAACATATTGCACTTTTCTTCCCCTCTAAAGTGCAATATGTTTCTGACCTTATGCATCTGTTCTCTCTTTTGACAGGGTTAAGCCATTTATGAGAAAATAAGACCTAATTTTGTAAGGAATTTTGCATGGACATTCAAAAAATTAAAGAGCTGATTGCTCTCGTGAACGAGACGGGGATCGCCGAGCTTGAAATCGCTGAAGGTGAATCTGCCGTTCGTATTACACGCCAATTTCAATCGCCCCAATTAACAACAGTTGCTGCACTGCCTGAAGTGCCCGCCAAAATTCATGCTGCCACAAAAATAGAGACCGATGATTTAGCGGGACATATTGTGAGGTCCCCAATGGTCGGTACGCTTTATCTTGCCAATGCCCCCGAAGCGGAGCCTTTTGTGAAAGTCGGCAGCCGCGTCAATAAAGGGGATGTGATTTGTGTGATTGAAGCCATGAAAATGTTTAATCAAATTGAAGCCGATGCTTCAGGCACCATTAAAACAAAACTCGTTGAAAATGGTGCGCCAGTCGAATACAATCAACCGCTTTTTATCATTGAAGAAAATTAGTCTTAAGTTATGGCTGAAAAAATCGAGCGTCCCATTAAAAAAATCCTGATTGCCAACCGTGGCGAAATTGCGCTGCGTGTCATCCGCACCTGTAAAGAAATGGGCATTAAAACCGTGGCGATTTATTCCACGGCCGATGAAAATGCCAAACATGTGTTACTCGCCGATGAATCGGTATGTATTGGCCCGCCGGCATCAACGGAAAGTTATCTTAATATTCCTGCCATCATCAGCGTGCTTGAAATTACGGATGCGGATGCCGTGCATCCCGGTTACGGATTTTTATCAGAACGCGCCGATTTTGCGGAGAAAGTGATTTCCAGTGGCTTTATCTTCATTGGGCCTAAACCTGAAAATATAAGGCTTTTAGGGGATAAAATTTCTTCGAAAAAAGCGATGAAAGACTTGGGTGTGCCAGTCGTGCCTGGCAGCGATGGACCCCTATCAATGGATGATAAAGCCAATCTTGAGGTGGCTAAAAAAATCGGTTTCCCTGTGATGATCAAAGCCTCAGGCGGCGGCGGCGGGCGAGGCATGCGGGCCGTGCACAATGAAGCAGCGTTTTTAAATTCTCTTTCCATGACGCGCAAAGAAGCCAAAGCCGCGTTTGGTAATGATACGATTTATTTGGAAAAATTTTTAGAGCATCCGCGTCATATTGAATTTCAAGTCTTGGCCGATGAGCAGGGCAATGCCATTCATTTAGGCGCGCGTGATTGCTCTGTGCAGCGGCGTCATCAAAAAATTATTGAAGAGGGACTCCCGTTCGGTATTTCTCAAAAAGAAATCGATCGTATGGGCGAAAAATGTGCGCGTGCTTGCAGAAAGCTTGGTTATCGCGGCGTGGGTACGTTTGAATTTCTGTATGAAAAAGGCGAATTTTATTTTATTGAAATTAATACACGACTCCAGGTCGAGCATCCTGTCACAGAATTTATTACAGGTGTTGATTTGGTGAACGCGCAAATTCGTGTGGCGATGGGTGAGAAATTGT
This sequence comes from Gammaproteobacteria bacterium, assembly GCA_044375265.1. Taxonomy (GTDB): domain Bacteria; phylum Pseudomonadota; class Gammaproteobacteria; order JABDGN01; family JABDGN01; genus JBILMY01. The sequence continues at coordinate 11,672 of JBILMY010000013.1, forward strand.
GGCTTGCGCAAGATGATATTGAATTCAAAGGACATGCCTTGGAATGCCGTATCAATGCCGAAGATCCCGAAAATTTTACGCCTTGCCCGGGGCTCATTAAAAACTGTCATTTCCCGGGCGGCCTTGGCGTGCGCGTCGATTCACATTTATATTCGGGCTACACGGTGCCTGCGCAATATGATTCGCTTTTAGGTAAACTTATTACTTATGGCGTTGATAGAAAAACCGCGATTGCGCGCATGAAAATGGCACTTGAAGAAACAGTGATTGAAGGTATCAAAACCAACATCCCTCTGCTTCTCAAAATTATGGACTCCACCAAATTCCAAGCCGGCGGTGTCGATATCCATTATCTTGAAAATAAGCTTAAAAAGAAA
>JBILMY010000151.1:0-3363 GCA_044375265.1 Gammaproteobacteria bacterium
CCTTGCGAAATATAGAGCCACTGATCACGCGCAAAATCGACCAAGACTGTATTGTAGCGGGATAAAGTATCGAATAAAGCAGCAATATAATCATGGGGCTCAATTTGTGTCGTATAAGCATTCCAAGAAAGCCCAAGATTTGTGACAAATTTTTCTGAAAAACCCAGCCAATCCACTTCAGGATAGGCAATTACATGGGCATTAAAGTTTCCCACTGCCCCATTGATTTTCCCATAAAAAGGCAAGGTTTTTAACGATTCATGAAGGCGGTAAAGGCGGATTAAGGTATTGAGCCATTCTTTACCCATCGTCGTAGGAGACGCAGGTTGGCCATGCGTACGAGCCAGCATAGCCGCACTTTTATGTGCCTTGGCAAATTCAGCCAGCGCCCCCTGAACTTTTTCCATAGTTGGAAAAAGGACTTCTTCAAAAGCGCCTTTTAACATCAAGGCATAAGCCAAATTATTGATATCTTCAGAAGTACAGGCAAAATGAATAAATTCAGTGGCTTTATGAAGCTCGGGCAGCGTTGCACATTTTTCTTTTAAAAAATATTCGACGGCTTTGACATCATGGGCTGTTTCTTTTTCAATGGCTTTGATGTCTAAAGCCTCTTTTTCTGAAAATTGCTTAAAAATCGCGCGTAAAAAATCTTTGGTTTTTGTTGAAAACTCGGGCAATTCTTTAATAATCGGTTCTTCGGACAAAGCAATCAGCCATTCAATTTCAATCTTCAATCGGTAACGAATCAGGGCAAATTCAGAGGTAAAGGCTTGTAAGCTTTCCGTGGTTTTGGCATAGCGGCCATCCAAAGGGGAAATCGCCATTAAAGAAGATAAGCTCATAAAGAATCCTTTTAAGTAATATACTGGAAAATTTTCACAACTTTTTGAACGCCAGCTGTCGTGCTGGCAATGTCTCCTGCCCGTTCCGCTTCTGGTAGAGATACAATCCCCAATAGATAAACGGTATTATCATTGGTCACAACTTGTACAACACTGGGATCAAAATTACTGGCAAAAAACATCCGCGTTTTCACCATAAAGGTAATAGCACTGTCTTTGGCTTGTTGTAAAAAGCTCACCGGTGTATCAATGCTGATTTGATTATAACAATGCTGCACACCTTCGACGGCTTTGGCCAAGCTAACCGCTTGTGAGCGTAAGTCCTGCGTAGGCACTTCGCCCGTTAATAAGACATTGCCCTCATTCACCGCAACAATGACACGGCTTTTTTGCCATAACGATTCATTTTCAAAATAGGCTGCATTGATATCGGAAGCAATTTTTTCATCACTCACCACGTTTTCAATAGCCTGGCGTTTATAGATAACGCCAATGGCTGCCGCGCCGCTTAATATAGGATCTGCGCAGCTGGAGAGGAGGAAGGCAGATAAAAGCAGTATAAAAGCAAATAGTAATTTTATTGAGAAAAATTCCCCTCCAGAAGAGGGGTGGCAGGCGTAGCCTGACGGGGTGGTTGAAGATGGCTTCAATGCTTGTATCAACCACCCCGCCCTTCGGGCACCCCTCCTCTGGAGGGGAATAATAAATCTACTGCGCAAACAAGGCCCTATCGATCATATCGCACAAGCAATGGATCGCGAGCAAGTGAATTTCTTGAATACGTGCTGTTTTATTGGCAGGAACGCGAATTTCAACATCAGTGCTTTTCAAAAGAGGCGCTAATTTTCCGCCGTCTTTGCCGGTAAGTGCCACTACACGCAGCCCTTTTGCATGCGCATCTTTGACCGCATTTAAAATACTGGGAGAATTTCCACTCGTGGTAATGGCGAGCAGCACATCACCTTTATTCCCTAACGCACGTAATTGCTTGGCAAAAACATCATCATAGGTATAATCATTGGCAATAGAGGTAATCGTTGAAGTATCTGTCGATAAAGCAATGGCGGGTAAGCTTGGACGTTCCATTTCATAGCGGTTTAAAAGTTCTGCTGAAAAATGCTGCGCATCGCCTGCTGAACCGCCATTACCGCAAGAAAGGATCTTATGCCCATTTTTCAGGCATTCCACCATCACATGGCCCGCCTTTTCAATAATCGCGGGAAGCACTTTAATGGCAGCTTCTTTAGTTGCAATACCATCTTTAAAATGTTGTTCAATCGTGGGTAAAAATGTTGTCATATTATCCTCATCAAATAGTGTTAATCCCCCCTCAATAAGGGGGGGGAAATTGGCGAAGCCAATGGGGGGATTTTTCTGGCATCATTACTTATTAAATCCCCCAGTCGACTTTGTCGACAGCCCCCTTGTTAAGGGGGCAAAATAAGCAATTAATCAACCTTTGGGATTATCCGAAGCAGTGCCTCAAAATCCCGCCGGCCTAAATCTTTTTCAAAATTCAGCAAATCCTTCACGCTTTGTTGACAGACTTCATGCGAAGGCATCACAGGCATATCAGTCATGGCTAACGTTAAGCATTGTATTTTACAAGCTTGCTGTAAATGATGCAAGTAAAAGTACGCTTCGTGAATCGTTTCTCCTGCGACCAAGAGGCCGTGATTTTGCAGGAGCATCACTTTCTTATCGGCTAAATCTTTGACCAAATCCTCTCCTTGCTCTGGAGCCAAAGAGAGTGAATTATACCCATGATAAGCCACACGTTCATAAAAATGCAGTGCATGTTGGCTGATGGGTAATAAGCCTTCTGGGTAGGCAGAAACTGCCAAGGTCTCATGCGTGTGCAAATGGAAAATAGATTTCAGGTCAGCGCGCTTTTTATAAATTTCTCCATGAATAATATAGCCTGTTTGATTGTATTGATATTCTTCCCCTTCCAGCACTTTACCGTCAAGGCTGACTTTTAAAAGCGTATTTGCTTTGACTTCTGAAAATAAAAGCCCGAAGGGCAAAATAAAAAAAGCATCCCCTTGGGCAGATCTCGCAGATAAATGCGTATAGGTTAAATCATCATAACCCATTAAATGGACCATTTGATAGGCAGACGCCAGGGCAATACGGATTTCTTGATCAGTCATTTTTCACCTCGATTTTTCCAAAAATACTGCTGCGATCTTTGGGAAGAGCGGCAAGTGTTGTTAATAATTTTTCAGCTGCCTCAAGGTAAGCCGCTGATAAAGAATGCCGGTCTTGATAAAATGCTGCAGTTTTCCCATTATCAGCATACTCTTGAATGAAGGGGTTGAGAGGTAAGCGTCCAATGACAGGTACTCCTGTCTCTTCTGACAATTTCTCTCCCCCTTCTTTTCCAAATAAAAAAGCTTCATGACCACAATTATCGCAATGATAAATACTCATATTTTCAATAATGCCAAGCACAGGAATCGCCACTTTTTGAAACATCTTGAGCGCTTTTCTTGCATCTTTCAAAGAGAGATCTTGC
>JBILMY010000206.1:0-3330 GCA_044375265.1 Gammaproteobacteria bacterium
GCTCTGTATTTGGAACACGAATAACAGCACGACTATCTTTAGCTATTTTATGAGCTGCTACCGTAATTACTTGTTATACATTACTTCCAACACCAATTACTATTGGTTGTGTTGAAAGTTGTTTTCCAAGAACTTGTTCTACAACTGACTGAAAATGTGCTTTATTATTAAGTCTAAAATAATCAGGACTTACAGGATAACCTATATTATTTACAACTTCAGCGACAGCTGGAGAAATATCTGAAACCATATAAGGAGTCTGTGGAGCAACGTCACCTGGACCTTCTTCAAATGTTCGCACCGTAACTTTTGGCATGCCAAATGTATTGCGGACATATTCAGCAAAATCTGTAGTCATAAAATCTTCTGGGGAATACACTCCTTCATGCGTCATAAAAGTTAAATCTCCTTTAGATGGAATATAAAGGAGGTTCCCATCAGGAGCATGTTCTTCAGAAAATGTAATTGTTTTAGGACTTGAAAATAGCCTTCAATTGTGTGACTCATATATGTATATTATACCATAACTTAATTATTATAGGATTATTTATAAATTGCTTTAATTAACAGTTTTTGTGCTTCTTGTAAAGATTTTTCACTCAACAAATCTATAGTGTCATCATTGCTATGATACACTTTCATGAGCTTGTCAAAATCACCACAAATCATCTTACATTTATCACTAAATGCTTCAAAATTATCAAGAGGCAGTCCAAGCATTACATGAGAAGGGTCAGTAACCCATTCGTGTTCAGAATAACCCACACAATCAATAACAATAATTAATTCTGCTTTTTGTAACTGATCAGCATATTCTTTTTGAAATTCTCGATATCCTTTTCCCCAATAAATTGGTTCATCATAAGATATTTCTTCAGTGCCGGCGATTACAAAAAGGTTTTCTTTAAGAACTTCTGGATTATTTACAACAAGACTCATAAGAACAGCCGTACCAGATGCATTATCAACTGCGCCACTTTCCCAACAGTCATAATGAGTGAAAATAACGTTTTTAGGATTTTTTGTGTTTCCCACTAAAAAGTTATGACCAGTAAATGTATATGGTTCAACAACAGTTTTACCTGATAATTCTTTAGCAGCAAGTACAGTTGCCACATCTGATCTACGAATTGCGATGGCGGCGTGTTTATAGTAGAGTGCCATTGAAACTGTCTCCTCACACTGTGGATTAAAATTTATGTTAGGAGGTAAATAAAAATCATTATCTCCCCAATATAAAGAGCTAACAAGTTCATTTTTGGAAGTAAAAATCCCGCTTTCACTTCCGACATTTCTGCAATCTAAAGATTTTCCATCAACTACCAATGAAACTTCTTTAGCCACAGGAACGGAAGCTTCATATGTCTGATCAATATAATAAATATTATGATGATCAAGATAATTCTTTATGAATTCTGCAGATTTTTCTTCACCTTTTGCAAAACGTGGCGAAAGAGCAACTAATTTTTTAACAATGCTATGTATGCTCATGTGATTTTTTTGATTTTATAACACCAATATTATACTTCTCTATTTTCTGATAAAGTACTTATAAGCATTTGAACCCACCAACCCATAACTTCTTTTGTAACAAGTGCTTCTGTATTAACGGCAGGTTCATGTGGTTTCTTATCTTGTACAGCTTGTCGTATTTTGGCTAATTCACGATGAAAATATTCATTCCCCAAAGCAGATACTAATTGATTCGCAGCATCGATTGTATCTTTTGTAGGTTTTACTGCTTTGCCATTTGCTTGTTGTGGCAAAACTTCATTCATAATCTCTGATAAGGTTTCTCTAAATTGACTTGTTACTTTTTTAAAGATTTCAATTTCTGCTTGTTTAAGATCGTAATAAGTACCTGTTGGATGAATTCGAATAGTATCAAATGCAGGAATTTCTGTATGTGGTGTACGAATTACAGAAATTGGCACATTATAAGCTTTTAAAAGAGCTTGGCAACGTTGTATCTTACTGGTAAAGTACCAACTTTCTTCATCAAGACTGGTATGATCATTATCTAACAACACACTAAATATAGGGTAATAAGCTGCTGGATCAACTACTGGACCTTTGTCTGTACTACGACACAATAAGCCAGTTTTTTCATCAAAAAACAATCCTTGTGCTTTCATAATATAATCCAAAACTTGTTGAGCTTCATCATCTGGCAAGCTATCTATCTGAACAATTTGATCATTAGATAACTTTTCATGATGTTTCATTATGGCTGCACGGACAATTTCTTCGTCTGTAATTTCTCCTTTTAAGAAACTTTGAACCATCTTAATTCCTTCTGGTTGAACTGAAAGAAGATCTCCTAAAATTTTTTGTGGTTTTCCACAAAACCCTAAAATATCCACAGTATTATCAACTCTATTTCCATGTTTAAGTAATGATTTTGATAAATTACCTAATTCGGCATAAATAATAGGCATTGTTTCTTCATCTGGTAAATATCCTTGACCACGTAATCTATTAATTGTTGCACCAAATAATACTTTATGTAATTGAGCGACACTTACTTTACCCCGATTATAGCAATTAGAATGAGGATTATTTAAAATATCACCCCAACGCATACCTAATACAGCTTCAATATAATCAGTGGTTTCTCCCCCAACTGTTTTTGATGCTCGACATCCTCGAGGATCTGTTGGCTCTGTGACATTAACGAAAATATCTTTTAAATTATAACCATTAATTTCATCAATAAAATTCACTGGTTGCATCCCATCAGCAGCAGATGTGTCTCGTACACCAATTGCTTTTATTTCCACCTGAGCAAACTGAGGACGACCTTTTGCATTGTATCCTACAAAATACTGTTGTTTACCAAATCCTTCCATTTTTTCTGGACTTGTATGAAACATGTCATCTTCATAACCCATCACAATACATGCCGCTGGAATATTATGTATCATAGCTAAATTACCATTCATTAAAACATCTGTGAAATTGTATGGTGTAGTCGTTAAATAATGCGCTTTTACGGCACTTACCATTGCTCCTCGTCTTTTTGCCTCAACATAGGCACCTAATCCTGCATCTTGTAAAAATGCTTCAGGATCTTCTATACCAAAAGCATCTTTCAAAAATTGCAAACGGCGTTCTCCTATTGGATCTTTTTGATATTCAGCAAAAGCTTTTCTTAATGTTGTATATTCAACAACACCTCCCCAAGGTCTCTGTTCTGGAGAAAAAATATTCACATCAGGTATTTTTGATTCTGAGAACTGTTGGATTAAAGATTTTAATTCTGGATTCATAGTTATAATTTTTAAACTAAAAAAAACCCGCCTTTTGGGCGGGTTGGTGTGATTTACTTGT
>JBILMY010000209.1:0-3310 GCA_044375265.1 Gammaproteobacteria bacterium
TGAACACTTTATCCTAAAGTGTTCCTCATCATTCATCTTATATTAAGAGTAAGCTATGGAAAAAACCGCCGAGAAAAAAACCCGCATCATTGGGCTATTTAAACTTGCGATGATCAATGTCGCGGCAATCATCAGTATCACAAACCTCCCTATCATGTCTGTCACAGGGCTGACTTTAATTGCCTATTTTATTTTAGCCGCTATCTTTTTCTTTTTACCGATGTCTTTTGTGGCTGCTGAATTGGCCACAGGCTGGCCGCTGCGCGGTGGTTTTTATTCCTGGGTGAAACTCGGCATGGGGCCCTACTGGGGATTTCTCGCAATTTGGCTACAATGGGCCGCCAATATCGTGTGGTATCCCACTATCATGGTACCTGCGGTCGCAAGCATTGCTTACCTTATCAAACCTGAAATGGCTAACAATGCTTGGTTTATGTTCATTGGCGTGAACCTCATTTATTGGGTGATCACTGTATTGAACCTTCGCGGCATGAAAGAATCAAGCACACTGAGTGCCATTGGGGTAATTACTGGCAGCCTTATTCCAGGAATCGTCATGGTCGCTTTTGCTGTCATTTGGCTTGCCACAGGGCATTCTTCTGCGGTGACCTTTCATGCCAAAGATTTAGTGCCACCTATCGGCAATTTAAATAGCCTTGTGTTACTGATGGGACTCATTACCACTTTAAGCGGTATGGAAATGTCTGCTGTGCATGTCAATGATGTGAAAAATCCGCAGCATGATTATCCACGTGCCATTTTCTTATGCGTGGGCATCGTGATGGTGATTTCTATTTTAGCGTCCTTGGGACTCGCCATCCTCATTCCTAGCACACAAATCAATATCGTTGCAGGGATGATGCAAGGCTATGAATTATTTTCACATACCTTTAACATGCCCTGGATGTCGGTCATCTTGGGCATTTTGCTTTCTATCGGCACCTTAACAATGGCCAGTACTTGGATTGGGGGGCCTGCAAAAGGCGTACAAGTTGCCGCCAGTGATGGTGATGTGCCGGCATTTTTTCGTAAAATGAATCGCAAAGAAATGCCAGTTCGTGTCATGATGATCGAAGGTATTTTATTTAGCTGTTTATCGGTGTCTTTTTTAGTACTGCCTTCTGTGAGTGATTCTTTTTGGGCCCTCATTGCCCTCACCAGTGAAATGTATATGATCATGTATGCCATTTTATTTATTACTGGTATTGTGATGCGTTACCGCTATCCTAAAGTCTATCGCTCTTATCGTATTCCCGGCCGTAAAAATATTGGAATGTGGCTTGTGGCAGGCGCGGGCATTATTGGTACCATCTCTTCCTTTTTATTAACACTGGTGCCACCTTCGGGTATCAATGTTTCTGCCACCAAAGATTATGTATTCTTATTGTTGGGCGCTTTTGTATTGGTCACTTTTGTACCCTTTGCTATCTTTGCCGTCGTCCAATATCGTCGTCGTCATGATCACTCTCACCGTGAATTGGTGCTGATGCGGCATGCCTCGCATGTCCCTGTGAAAGAAATCGAATAGGAAAAATTATGTCAGATATTCCCGCAAATTTTCGCATCGAAAAAGATACCATGGGCGAGGTACAAGTCCCCGCTGACAGATTATATGGTGCACAAACACAACGATCCATTGATTATTTTTCCATTGGCGATGAACTCATGCCCGTGGAAATGGTATGGGCATTTGGCACACTTAAAAAAGCCGCCGCAATGGCCAATTTAGCCTTGGGTAAATTATCTGCGGAAAAAGCGAAGTTTATTATTGCCGCAGCTGATGAAGTCATCGACGGGAAATTGATTGAAGAATTTCCCCTGCATGTATGGCAAACAGGCAGCGGCACGCAATCTAACATGAACATTAATGAAGTCATTGCCAACCGAGCGGCGCAAATGGCAGGAGAACCTTTGGGATCTAAAAAGCCGCTTCATCCCAATGATGATGTCAATATGTCACAATCATCGAACGATACTTTTCCCACGGCCATGTATATTGCTGCGGCAGAAAATCTTGTTTTCAATGTGTTACCTTCTTTGGAAGATTTAAAAAACACGCTCGAGCAAAAATCTGTGATGTATCAAGACATTGTCAAAATCGGCAGAACGCATTTGCAAGATGCCGTGCCTATGACACTGGGCCAAGAATTTTCTGGTTATGTGGCGCAATTAACGTTTGGCATCAATGCCCTTCAAAATAATTTGCCCGGGATTTATGAACTGGCCATTGGCGGCACTGCCGTGGGCACAGGGCTTAATGCGCCTGCCGAGTTTGGCAAAAAAGTTGCAGAATATTTACGTGAACTTACAGAGCTTCCCTTTGCGAGCGCCGAAAATAAATTTGCTGCATTGGCTGCGCACGATCCCTTGGTGTTACTCAGCGGCGTGTTAAGAACCCTTGCCTCCAGTCTCATGAAAATTGCCAATGATATTCGCTGGCTGGGCTCGGGCCCGCGCTGCGGACTGGGTGAATTACATTTACCTGAAAATGAACCGGGCTCTTCTATCATGCCCGGCAAAGTAAACCCCACGCAATGCGAAGCCCTCACTATGGTGTGCATACAAGTCATGGGCAATGATGCTACGATTGGATTTGCCGGATCTCAAGGTAATTTTGAGCTCAATGTGTTTAAGCCCCTCATGATTTATAATTTTTTACAATCTTGTAATTTGCTCGCTGATGCTTGCGATAATTTCCGTCAATTTTGCATTGAAGGGCTAAGCGTCAATACAGAAAAACTCAAACAGTACGTCGATGAATCTCTTATGCTCGTCACCGCTTTAAACCCCGTATTAGGCTATGAAAAATGTGCCAAAATTGCGAAATATGGCCATGAAAAAAAACGATCCTTGAAGCAAGCGGCAGTTGAGCTTGGCTTTTTAACCGAAGCCGAATTTGATCAACACGTCGATCCTAAAAAAATGACGCAGGGATCTTAAATCGCTAACAATAAAGAGGGTTTAAATTCCCCTCCAGAGGAGGGGTGGCAGGCGAAGCCTGACGGGGTGGTTGATGCAAGTATTAACCCCTCACCCTGCCCTGCGGGCAGACCTCTCCCACAAGGGGAGAGGTGAGTAACAAAATAGGAAAATATGCACAACCACTCACATCACCACCACGATCATTCGCATGATCACGCAGGGCATCATCATGCCCCCTCAGCAGCGCCTTTGAGCATATTATTGCTCTGTATTTTTATCAATAGCGGTTTTGTTGTGGCTGAATTTATCGCAGGACATTTTGCCAGTTCCGCAGCCCTCATTGCCGATGCAGGACATAATTTAGGTGATGTGTTTGGGCTGATCCTTG
>JBILMY010000152.1:0-3300 GCA_044375265.1 Gammaproteobacteria bacterium
CTCTTTTGCTCACTGGAAGCAGAAACTTAAAATTCATCGAGGACTTAAACAAGAACGTCGTAATAAAATGATCGATTTCCTCTTAAAATCCGACTGAAAAACCATGCACTTTTGTCCATTATCCCATAAACTATAACTTATCTTGCCTACTGAATCAACGCTATATATTCTAAAATAATTTTTTCTATAGAGAAATATTGTTCTGCCATTTCGCGTGATTTTTTACCCATAATAATACGTTTTTCTGGAGAAAGAATGAGTTTTTCTAAAGCTTCAGCCAGTAGCTTTGCATTTTTTACAGGAACTAGTAATCCATTCTCATTATGTTGAACAACCTCCCTGCATCCAGGCACATCAGTTGTAACCAATGCACGTCCTGAAGCAGCCCCTTCAATTAAAACCCGGGGAATCCCTTCGCTATAAGAAGGCAGGCAAATGATATTAACGCTACGCATTAATGACGGTACCTCTGTAGAAGCAATCCCTTTATGCCATTGAATAATGCCTTCTGCCATCCATTCTTTTAATTGTTTTTCAGGGATATGACTGATAATTTTAGTGTCAACATCCCCAACCAATAAAAATTCTGTCTTTATGCCTTTGTCTTTTAACATTTGAGCCGCATTCACATATTCTCTAATCCCTTTTTCAAACCGAATAGCGCCAATTAATAATACTTTAACAGAGGTATTGTGAGGCTCATCGCTATAAGTATACTTTTTAATATCTATACCAGAGCCTAAAATAACTTTTGTTTGTTGAGGTTTAATGACTTTTAATTGTAAAAAAATATCGCGATCGTCTGGATTTTGAAAAACAACCTTTGCCTTTTTTAAAAAAATAAATTGATACCCTTTTATCAAGAGAAATCGAATAATTTTAGTTTTGATAGAATGATGCGTAAAAACATAACCAAGACCAGTAAACACGGCAATTATTAGTGTTTTTTTAAATCGTGCGACGAGCCCTCCAAGCAAAATAGGTTTGACTCGAAATAAAAATACAATATCTGGATTTGTTTTTTTAAAAACTTCATTGATAGATAAAAAAGTTTTTATTTGTGAAAAGAGCCCTACACTTTGCCTTTCTAAAAAAACTTCATGAAATTCAAATTGCGGGTAGTCTGACACATTAATATTTTTTAAATCTGGCATACCCACCGAAATAGAAAAACCTTTCTCGTGAAAAGTATTTAGCAGAGCCAGACGAGAACTTATAAAGTCCATTGAATAATTAAAGAGAAACAATATCTTTTTCTTAGAATACATTTTATTCATTCCATCCAGCGATTAAACCACAGCTGAAACATTAATATATTCCAGATTTGATGAGAAAAATTCCGTTTCCCACTTAAATGTTGCTCCCACATTTTTTTTACGGCGTCCGGGTTAAAATAGCCTGTTTTTTCAATATACTGTGATGATAATAATTTATCCGCCCATGCTTTCATTTCATTTCTTAGCCATCTATCAATAGGCATACCAAATCCCATTTTTGGACGCTCGATTAACTCCTTTGGGACATATTTATAAAGCACCTGTCTTAATATCCATTTGCTTTGACCTTGTCTTATTTTCATTGATAAAGGTAATTGCCAGGCAAACTCATATAATTCTGGGTCTAAAAAAGGAACTCGAGCCTCTAAACTCACAGCCATACTTGCCCTATCCACCTTTGTCAAAATATCGCCAGGTAAATAGCTAATAGTGTCTGCTAACATCATCCAAGCAATATACTCTAAGTTCTTGGGAAGCATTGAAAAATCTTGGGTCACATTAAAATCATTGAGCAAAATATTATCTTGAGTGCGTAACTGACTGATAATATATTGATAAAGTTCAAATTTATTATGCACAGAAGATAATAAACCTCCGACTTTATGCGCTTTATCACCAAAATTAGTCACTTTAAATTTAGAATTTATCTTAAAAATAAAGCGATTATATATTATATCCCATAACGCTGGGCTCACTTTCAATAAAATATGTGCTAAAGTTTTTTGAATTAAAAAAGGAGTATACGCCATTTTTTTAGCTATATTTCCCGCATATAAATAGCGATTATATCCTCCAAACAATTCATCTCCTGCATCGCCCGAAAGACAAACCGTTATTTTTTCACGAGCAATTTTACTGACTAAATAGGTGGGAATTTGTGATGAATCGGCAAAAGGTTCATCATACATATCAGGCAACTGAGGAATAATATCAAGCGCATCTTGCTTATTCAAATAAACTTCAGTGTGTTCTGTTTTTAAATGTTTAGCAACTTCTTTGGCGTAAATAGCCTCATTATACTGAACTTCTTTAAAGCCAATGGTAAATGTTTTAACAGGGATGTTACTATTTTTTTGCATTAAAGCAACGATGGTGGAAGAATCAATTCCTCCTGATAAAAAAGCTCCTAACGGCACATCTGCCATTTGCCGAAGTGCGACAGCTTGGGTCAATTTTTCATCTAGCAACTCTATAGCTTCTTCATCTGATAATACTAATTTTTTATCGTAATTAATTAAAGCGTTTTCTACTGCAGACCAATAGGTCGATACTTTCATTTCTTCTTTATTTACACAAAACCATTTCCCCGATTCAAGCTTATAAATACCTTTATAAATAGAATAAGGAGCGGGGATATAAGAATACCGCATATATAACGATAATGATTCTTCATTTATTTGCGGCTTCCAATTTGGATGCTTGGTAAATGCTTTTAATTCTGAAGCAAAAATAAAACTATCTCCAACCCATCCATAATAAAGTGGCTTTTCACCAAATCTGTCTCTGGCTAAATATAATTTTTTCTCTTGCCTATCCCAAAGTCCAAAAGCAAACATACCATTGAATTTTTTTAAAGATGGCTCAATACCCCAAGCCTCAAATGCTGTCAGCATCACTTCTGTATCAGAATGCCCTTTGAATTGATAATGCAATAATTCAAGTTCGGCTCGCAAAGTTTTAAAATTATATATTTCGCCATTAAAAGTGATCACATATCGCCCTGAATGGCTTATCATGGGCTGCGCCCCCGCATCTGATAATTCCACAATGGCAAGCCTTCGATGCCCGAGCGCCACAAAATCATCTTGCCACACTCCCCACCCATCAGGCCCACCATGGGCGAGGCTATCTGTCATGGCATCAATGGCATGAAAATGTTGAGATGAAAAAGCAATTCCGGTTATTCGGCACATGTTATTTAAAAAATTCTTTATCACTTACATTTAAAAATTTTTTAAATTTCTTATAAAAAAACGAAGTTATTTTATAAGAGCGAATAAATTTTGAGATAATTCTTTTTGGA
>JBILMY010000154.1:0-3281 GCA_044375265.1 Gammaproteobacteria bacterium
GTAGCAAAGCTTTTTTACTTGTGCCCGTCACCCCCGCGCAGGCGGGGGTCCATTAGGCACATGGATTCCCGCCTGCACGGGAATGACGCCAACCGCCAAGAAAATGTCTCATTCTTAATTTTCGCTTAAGGTTGGTTTGTTATAATACCCCTATGGAAGATTTTCACGGAAATTTTTCAGGCGATCTGTAAAGATTTGATTGTAGTGTTGCCTTAAGGCTTAAGGCATTTTATAAGGATGTTCATATGTTGATATTAACAAGAAGACCCGGTGAACGTATCATTATTGGTGATGATATCGAAGTAGAAGTGATTAGTGTGAAAGGACCTCAAGTAAGATTAGGTGTAACAGCGCCGCCGAATGTTGAAGTACACCGCGAAGAAATTTATAACCGAATACAAGCTGAAAAAAAGGATAAGGACGATTTACTGACGGATAAGTAAAGACGACATTTAATATTATAAGTAAGCTACTATAATTAATAATTGATACAAAGAACCTGCTAGAGCACTCCCCTGTTCCAGCAGGTTTTTTTATTTGTCTTGAACCTTGATTAAACGGATTAAGCAGATTAACTATTCTTCTGGTTTATACCGCCCCTCTTAAAAAGAGGGATCATCGGCGTGGCCGATGGGGGAGCTTTATAAAGCAAGAATGTTAAATAAATCCCCCAGTCGACTATGTCGACAGCCCCCTTGTTAAGGGGGCAAGCAGAAAACTCTCTTTGTTATAAAATCTTTCCTACTTCAAACAAACTTTTCTGCCCATTATAAAAATCGGCAATCGAAAGAATCTTACCACCCGCTTTTTGTAAGCGCGTGATACGAAGAATACCATTTCCCGTTTCAATGTCTAAGCCATTTTTATGAAAAGCCTGAATTTTGCCTGGCGTTAAAGAGACTTCAGTAGGCAAGACTTCTGCTGAAAAAACGCGAAGACGCTCATCTTCTTTCATAAAGTATGCAACTGGCCAAGGATAAAAGGCGCGAATCTGCCGCTCTAACACTTCTGCCGGCAGCTGAAAATTCAGTAACGCGGCCTCCATATCAATTTTAGGCGCTAAAGTGACCTGAGCCTGATTTTGCTTTTGTGGTAATATTTTTCCTAAAGTTAGCTCTTTTAGTAATTTATCTAAAAGTGGAAGCCCCAAGGCAATCACTCTATGCGATAAGCTTTCTGTTGTATCTGTCGGCGTGATCACAAGACTGTCTTGCAATAAAATGTCGCCGGTATCCATGCCTTTATCCATTTGCATGAGCGTAATCCCTGTTTTTTCATCACCTGCTAAAATCGCTTGCGCAATGGGAGACGCCCCGCGCCACCGCGGCAATAAAGACACATGCAAATTCACGCAGCCAAATTTAGGTAAGGATAAAATAGCTTCCGGCAAAATTTTGCCATAGCCCACGACGATCATGAGATCGGGGTTTTCTTTTTGTAAAGTGTCGATAACAAAAGGATCTTTGAGTGTGGTTGGCTGATAAAGCGATAAGCCTAAAGACAAGGCTTTTTCTTTGACAGGGCTTTGAATGATTTTTTTCCCACGTCCGCCCAAGGCGTCTTGCTGCGTCAAGACTAAACTTATCTGATGATTTGTTTTAGATAAAAATTCCAGCACTGTCGCTGCGATATCGGGACTGCCAGCGAAAATTATATTCATTTAGGATTAAATCTCCTGGTCCACATCACCTCTCCCCTTGCGGGAGAGGTCAAGAAATTCGTAGGATTTCGAGGGAGAGGGGTACCTTAACTTAAAAATTAAACTGCACCCCAAAGTTAAAGCCAAAGAGTGAACCTACCGTCGTATTTTGACCATCTTGAATAAAGTTAATGCTCGAGGGTGAAGAATTCCCTAAAATCGCATTGATCATAAAATCAAAGGTGATATTGGGTAAGAAATCATAAGCCGCACCAATACCAATATCGGGCAATACTTGCGTTGCTGTTGAAGAGGTCGAACGCGAATGCCCATCTGTATAATCATTATAAGTGGTCGCCAGCGTTTGTGAGACACTCGCCACACCCATCTGGCCTAAAATCGCAAATCGCGGACGATAATAAAATTTGCCCAGGAGTAAATATTCAATAGCGTTGCCTGAATAAGTAATACCCGCTGAACCAGTCTGTGAATAATAATAATTGTCATAGATACCATAATTATAAGTGGTGTCGCTATAACCAAAGTAAGCAATTTCAGGTCCAATTTGTACCCAAGGACTCAGGGTAAATAAATAGCCAAAATCACCACGATACGTTAAGGCCGCTGTGGTTTGCGTGCCATAATCATTATAACAACCAAAAGGACCTGTATAACGCGGGCAACTATAATTAAAATAAGTTGAAGACGAAGGCCCCATGGCGCCGCCAAAGCCAAGTTCACCGCCTACAAAAAAATGATTTTGGGGAGCAGTCCAATAATTGGCTGGATAGCCATAACCCGCATAGCCATTATTGTAATAATAGGCATAAGAAGATCCTGCAGTCAATGCAAGCAATAAAGAAAGTAAAAGCTGAATTTTTTTTGTCATGATAATAGCCACCTTTATAAAAAACTTGTGTGAAATTATACCTTTTTATAAGAGAGTCGGCAAGCATTTGCAACATTACGTGCAAGCCGCGCGAGTTCTGGTATTGGTCCAATCAGACGGAAATAAAACAGCTTGAAGGATAGCGGAGAAATTCATACCTTCTATTATACGGTATAATAAAAGGTGATGGTAACCAATACAACACTTAATGATGTCATGAATACGGCGCTCGGCTATTTAGCGCGTCGAGAATACAGCATTTTTGAGATGCAGCAAAAACTCCTCGAAAAATATGAAGAAGCCCTTGTTGCAGAATGCATGGCTACACTGATTCAAAAAAACTTTATTTCAGATGAACGATTTGCTGAAGCAATGCTTCGTTACCGCCTCAATAAAGGCTATGGGCCACTGTATTTAAGAAAAGTGCTGCGTGAAAAAAGAGTGAATAGTGATCTCATTGAAACACTGATGCAAAGTCACGCGGCAGATTTTTCTTCGTGCTTATTGACGCTCATTCAAAAAAAATGTAGATTGCCCTTTGAATCTCCTAAAGAAAAAGTTAAAGGCATTCGATTTTTGGCTTCGCGCGGATTTTCAGAATCAGAGATTTATCGAACGCTGAAAAATAGTGAACATAACAATGAGTAAGGAATAATAATGAACTCCCTTCGCATCGCCGTCATTGGCGTCGGTTATCTTGGCAAATTTCATGCGCAAAAATTAGCGCAAATGCCGAACGTCAGTTTAGTCGGC
>JBILMY010000155.1:0-3264 GCA_044375265.1 Gammaproteobacteria bacterium
AAAGGTTGTTTGGTACCCCTCACCCTGCGCTTCGCGCAGACCTCTCCCGCAAGGGGAGAGGTGAGACACATCTTTAAATCGGGAAATCTCTAGTCATTTGAGTATAGTTAATAGACTTCTTGTAAAACTAGACAGTAAGGAGAAAGCGGAGTGTATAAGTAAATACATGAGCATTTCGACTGAATTTTTGCACAGAGATTTTCCCTTAATGTCGGTTTAGCAAGAAGTCTTACTGAATAAACTGATCGAGATCGAAGATAGGCAGCAAGATAGCCAGAACGATAAATAACACCATGCTTCCCATGATGAGAATCATTAACGGCTCAAAGACGGTCAATAAAATATCAATGGTGCGCTCGACTTGATTTTCTTGCATGCGCGCGGCACGCTCGAGCATATCTTCCAATTGTCCACTGTTTTCACCGCTGGCAATTAAATAAATACTCATGGGGGGAAAGAACCCCGTTTCTTTTAAGGCACGATGAATCGCTACCCCTTCGCTGACTTGCCGTGTGGCAATTTCTAATTTTCGCCTAATGGAAATATTGCCAATGATATTGGTTGCCACCCGCATCGCTTCAATCACATCGACACCTGCTGCCGTTAAAATCGCGAGCGTATGTGAAAAGCGTGCCGTGTTGATTAAACGAATGGCTTTTCCCACTAAGGCAATTTTAAATAACAATTTCTCAACGCCTACCCGAAAAGGAATGCCTCTCATCAAGCGTATAAATAAAAAAACACCCACCGCCAAAAGCCCTAATAGATAAAATCCATAATGCCCAAGCCCATCACTGATCGTCAGCAGAATACGCGTGGCAAGCGGCAGCATTTGCCCTGTCTGCGCAAACACGCCGAGCATTTTGGGCACTACATTGAGCAGTAAAAAAGACACGATGCCAAGGGCGGCTAAAATCACGATAGACGGATAGACCATGGCTTTAGAAATTTTTTGCCGCACTTCTTGACGGCGTTCAGTAAAACTTGCCAGCCGCTCAAGCACGGTATCTAAATGCCCTGTTTTCTCACCCGCTGCCACCGTAGCGCAGTACAGATTATCAAAGACTTTAGGGAATTCTTTTAAGGCGATTGCTAAACTATAGCCTTCCATGACTTTACCGCGTACAGCCAGTAAAATACTTTTATGATGATTTTTTTCAGATTGCTCTGCCACGCTGAGCAGCACTTCTTCAAGGGGAATACCCGCAGTGAGCATGGTGGCCAGCTGACGTGTAATGAGGGCTAAATCGGCAACCGAGACACCGGGTTTAAAAATGCTATCGACCGAGCGTTTGGTAAGACTGGCTTCTGTGACAATTTCAATACTTAAGGGGTTTAAAAGCTGCGCGCGTAATGCTGCGCGCACTGTGCGTTCACTATCGCCTTCCATCGTCCCTTTTTTGACTTTGCCTGAAGCATTGAGCGCACTGTATTGATAGACGGGCATGGTTTAAATCTCAACGCTATATTTCGACACTGGTGACGCGCAAGACTTCTTCAATCGTCGTCAGCCCTTGTAAGATTTTGTGAATGCCATCTTGCTGAATACTTTGAAAACGCGTACGCGCATATTGTTCAATCGATTGTTCACTTTCTTTTTCGTGAATAAAGACTTTGAGCTTTTCATCAATAGGTAGCATTTCATAAATCCCCATACGTCCCGCATAACCTGAGAATCCACAGGCTTCACAGCCTACCGCATCGTAAATTTTTTGCTCTTGAAATCCGACTGTCAACCCTAAAAATTTTGCACTGCTTTCATCGAGATCTTTGTCTTTTTTACACTGCGTGCAGAGCACACGCACCAGCCTTTGCGCAACCACACCCACTAAACTTGAGGCCAGTAAAAAGGATTCCACACCCATATCTTGCAGACGCGTAATCGCGCCCACTGCGCTATTGGTGTGTAAGGTCGATAATACCAAATGTCCTGTTAAGCTGGCTTGAATCGCAATATCGGCCGTTTCTAAATCGCGAATTTCCCCAACCATGACGACATCAGGATCTTGCCGTAAAATGGCTCTGAGTCCCTTGGCAAAGGTCATATCAACTTTCATATTCACTTGCATTTGTCCAATACCCACTAAATCATATTCAATGGGATCTTCCACGGTTAAAATATTGCGCGACACTTCATTGAGTTGCGTGAGCGCAGCATAGAGTGTGGTCGTTTTCCCTGACCCCGTGGGTCCTGTGACTAAAATAATGCCATGCGGTTTGGCAATCAGCGCTTCTAAAATATGCCTGTCTTTGGGCGACATGCCAAGACTATTTAAATTGAGAGAGACATTTTGTCTATCGAGTAAACGCAGCACCACGCGCTCTCCGTGACTCGTGGGCAAGGTTGATACCCGCACGTCGACACTCCGTCCTGCTAAATGCAGAGAAATGCGTCCATCTTGCGGCAGCCGTTTTTCAGCGATATCAAGCTTGGCCATAACTTTAATGCGTGATACCACGAGCGGCGCTAAAATTCGCTGCGGCTTAATCATTTCGCGTAGCACACCATCGATGCGAAAGCGAATCATTAAATTTTCTTCAAAGGTTTCGATATGAATATCGGAAGCGCCTAATTTTAAAGCTTCAGAAAATAAAGCATTGAGTAATCGAATGATGGGGGCATCATCATTATTATCGAGCAAATCCTGCTGTTTGGGGAGTTCTTGCAAAAGGCCTAATAAATCAGTATCTTCTCTTAAATCTTCCGCCATTTGCTGCGCGACTTCTGAACCTGTTTCATACGTTTTGGTAAGAAGCGTTTGAAAATCTTGCGGTGAAATTTTTTCGAGTTCGAAACCTTCTTTGAAAAAACGCTGGAGCTCTAGGAGCGTTTGAACGCTGAGATCTTGCTTATGCAAAATGGTCAACTGCCGACCGATGTATTTGGTCAGGACGCCATATTGTTTAGAAAAATTGTAATTAAGTTTGGGAATAGTCATAAAATCAAAATTGTAGAGACGCGATTCATCGCATCTGTCGGAAATTAATTATCGCTCGCATCTTCATCCGGAAACGGTACCGGTAACTCTGCCATATGTTCAGGCGGCAACATAGAGGTTGCAATGAGATCGCCATGCCCATTGGCATTTAAAATGGCCACATCACGCATAAAATCATAGCGACTTTTGGTAAGGCTATCAAAGCCATTCGCACTTTGAATGACTACAGGACGTAAAAAAACCATCAAATCTTTTTTCACACTTTGTGTGGTTGTACTGCGAAAGAAAAAACCGATGAGCGGAATATCCCCTAAAATAGGCACTT
>JBILMY010000156.1:0-3242 GCA_044375265.1 Gammaproteobacteria bacterium
GGTTTTTTTGTCGCGGGTAGAGACGTTTTTTTAGCGGGCGTGGGGTTTTTTGATGGGGACGGAGACGCGATGAATCCCGTCTCTACAGGAGTTGCTTTTTTAGGTGCTGTAATTGGTGCAATAACAGCAGTGACAGTCGATACGGGACTATTTGTATTTTGTACAGGAGCAGTGCCAGCTGTTGGCGATGCTGCAGGCGTGGTGTTAACAGCTGGCGCTGCAGATTCAGCAGGCGTAGTTGTTTGCGGGGTTGTCGATGCTGGAGGCAATGTAGGAGTCGCCACAGCTTCACTGGCAGCGGGTAAAACAGGAATAGCGGGCGCTGTATTTTTCTGTACCAATTTTTGAAAAACGATTAAGCTCAGTACGATTAAAAGGCCACACAATACCCACCACTTAATTTTACCACTCAGAGGCGAGGGAAGTGTTTGTGCTTTTTGTACTAATTTTTCACGGGCTAATTTTTTGAGCTCGCTTAAATAGCCACGGCTTTGCTGCGCAAGTTCATTCACTTCTTCTGCTGAAAAAAGTGGTGGGCGTTTATCAGAAATAGCCGCGCTGCCTAACGCAAAATCAAGATACAATGAGACTTCTTCAGCAGACAAGGGGTGTAAGAAAAGGCTGTAGATATACTCTTTAGCAGTGCTTGGCGTTAAGACTTGCTGTAATTGATTTTCTAAAAGGGGCGTTCCTACCAAAATCACGGGCATGAATTTTTTCTCACCATGCTGCGCTTGAATGATTTGTAAGCATGCCTGCTGCAAGGATGCTTCCATATTGTCTGCATCATCAATGATGAGTAAAATTTTTTGTGTGCCTTCACTTAAAAAAGTCAGTTGTTTATCGAGCATTTGCACATAAGACAGCGCAGAATCAGAATCAATGGGGCAGCCCAACTCTATCGCGAAACATTTTAATAGATCTGAAATCGTGCGATGTGTTTTTCCAGAAATAACAATTACTTTATCAAGTGATAATTGAGTTTTGATAAAGTATTGAATGAAGGATGTTTTACCAACGCCGCCTTCACCGAGCAGTAATAACAGCGTATCACTGTATTTAATAAATTGCGGGAGCATATCGATTTGCTCTTCCCAATTTTCTGATAAATACAAAGGCGCAGTTTCTGAAAATGGATCGTAGCGTAAGCCACATTTTTTTAATACATCATCTGACAACATCATCGATTATCCTCCGATATGATATGAGGGGTGACAAAAATTAAGAGTTCTTTGCGTGACTCGCGCACGCCTGATTTTTGAAACAAAGATCCCAGAACGGGAACATCACTGATAAAAGGAATGCGCGTTATCGTATTGGTTTTATTGCGTTCATAAATACCGCCCAATACTACCGTCTGTCCATCATTGACGAGAACATTGGTGCTGATTTTTCGCGTGTCAATAGAAAGCCCTGCATTGGTTTGTTTTCCAATAGCGTCTTGATTCACTTCAAGGTTTAGCATGATTTTCCTGTCTGGCGTAATTTGGGGTTTTACTTTTAGCCGGAGCACAGCTTGTTTAAAGGCAATGGCTGCAGCGCCGCTAGAAGTAGATTCATTATAAGGGATTTCTTGTCCTTGCTCAATCAGTGCTTCTTGTTGATCGGCGGTCAGTAGTTTAGGGCTTGAGAGGATTTCTCCTCCCCCTTCGGCTTCTATGGCTGATAATTCTAGTCCCAGCAAAAAATCGCCTGCTAAAGTCGCAAAAGCCAGATTACCCGGCGCAGTGCCATCAATGGGGTTGGCACCCAAGTCGAGGGAAAATCCCCTGGTATTGCTTCCAAGGCTCGGGCCTTGTGCCCCCCATTCAATCCCGAGTTGCCGTTCATAAGATTTATCTATCGTGACGATGCGGGCTTCAATTTCCACTTGCTGAACGGGAATATCGGTTTTTTCAATATAGCGCCGTATGCCAGCTAACTTTTCAGGGGTATCTTCGATAAAGAGGGTATTGGTCCGCTTATCTAAAATGAGGCGCCCTTTGGCCGATAAAAAAGTATTGTCTTTATTTTTAAGTGTCGCGTAATAATCTTCGGCTTTGCCATATTTGATACGAAACATATCATTTTGTGTCGGCACTAAATTGCGAATTTCAGCTTCTGATTGTAGGGCGCTCCTGTCTTGGGCAATGAGCTCCTTGGCAGGCGCAATCATGAGGATATTGCCGCTTTCGCGTATGGCCAGTCCCTGCATTTTTAAGATCAAGTCTAAGGCTTCTTGCCAGGGAACGTTTTGTAAATGCAGGGTGATATTGCCTTCCACACTTTCACTGATGATGACATTTTTATGCGTCAATTCCCCAATCATTTGTAAGACTGAGCGTACCGGGATGGCTTGGAAATCAAGGTCGATGCGCTCGGAGGGGGCGGGGGAGGTTGTTGCTGCCAGTGTGAAGGAGGCTAAGAGTATCCCTATCGTCATTCCCGCGCAGGCGGGAATCCATAAAGCTTTACATAAATAGTGCTTAAGTTTTCGCATGCGCTAACTCCAAATGAATAATATTGTTACCTTCTTCCACAGTAATTTCTTTGGGCGTAATGGCAATAATTTTTCCTGAATGATTGCCCATATAATCCCCCACTTTAATCCGGAAAATTTTATCTTGCGCGCCAACTAAACCCCACATGGCATTAGATTGCTTGATCGTGCCCACCATACGCAGTTCGGATAAGCGATAATTTTCAAGGGGCGATTTTTGATGCGTGAGATCAGTTGCGGTAAGCACGGGAGAAAAAGGATCTCTTTGAAGCGCTATCGTATAGTGATAATCAGATTTTTCGGGCAGTACAGGCAAGGCAGACAACTCAGGAACAGGTCTTTGGTGAATTGCTTCACAATAGGCTTTGAGATCCGCTAAAGGGTCGGTGTTAGCATAAATACTATTAATGACAAATAAACTAATTGCAATAAAATATTTTATAAAACCCTGTAAAGCTTTATGGACCCCCGCCTGCGCGGGGGTGACGCAGAAAAATAAATATTTAAATAGAAGCATAATAACTCTCTAGCGTAAAACTGAGCTGCAAAGCTGATTTGTCAAAATGTTTATCCTCACTTTTTTGTAAGCTGAAATCGCCAAGCGTGACAAGGCGTGGTAAGTTAAAAAGTTTCTGCATGAATAAGGCAATAGCGGCATAATTGCCGATGACCGTCAATTGCAGAGGAATGCGCTGATAGCCTTTTTCTTTAAACTCGGGCACGGGTTCAATAGAGACAAAAAATATTCCCTGGGTGTGGCCTT
>JBILMY010000158.1:0-3220 GCA_044375265.1 Gammaproteobacteria bacterium
CCCTCACCCTCGCCAGCATTGCTGGCTCGACCTCTCCCGCAAGGGGAGAGGTGATAACCAATTAACTTGAAAAACAATGCATTTTATGGCATAATCTGCCACGTTGCTGTTTTCTTTTAATTGTAACTGAAATCTGCAACAAAATACACACGCAAGGCTTATGCTTTCTTGGGTGCCTTGAATAAAGGTAGGAGAAAGATTCACAAAGCGTTTGCGGAGGCTTAACCCAATATTAGGAGACACTTATGTCTAACGTATCGATGCAAGAAATGCTCGAAGCTGGCGTTCACTTCGGACACCAAACCCGTAACTGGAATCCCGACATGGCCCCGTATATTTACGGCGCTCGCGGTAAAATCCATATCATCAACCTTGATAATACTCTGCCCATGTTTAACGATGCCCTCAATTTTATGGGCGGACTCGTGGCCAAACGCGGTAAAATTCTTTTTGTAGGCACCAAATCGGCCGCCCAAGATCTGATTAAAGAAGAAGCTATTGCCTGTGGCATGCCCTATGTCAATCATCGCTGGCTCGGCGGGATGTTAACCAACTATAAAACCATCCGTAAAACTATTAAAAATTTAAAAGATTTAGAAGTCAAAGGCGCTACTGGCGGTTTTGAAGGACTTACCAAAAAAGAAGTACTGTTGATGATTCGCGAACAAGATAAGCTTGAGCGCAGTATCGGTGGTGTAAAAGATATGGGTGGCTTACCTGATGCGCTGTTTGTAATAGACGTGGGCATGGAAAAAATTGCTATCACAGAAGCTAAAAAATTAGGCATTCCTGTGATTGGCATTGTGGATACGAATAATAGCCCGAATGGGATTGATTACGTAATCCCTGGTAATGATGATGCCGTTGCCGCAATTAAACTTTATTTACGTCACGTAGCAGAAACTATCAATACAGCCAAAGCGACTATTACTACGCAAGAAGTACAGCACGATCGTGAAGGTGGTGAAACCAAACAACGCAAAGTCGTGGTGAAAAAGAAAATAGCAGGTGGCGCTGAAGAAGTGGTAGAAGAATTGCCCGCAATTGACGCAAAAAAAGCTAAAAAAACAGTGACTAAAAAATTAAATCAAACGACGACAACTGTCAGCGAATAAGAGGTATAACAATATGACTGACATTACTGCAGCAATGGTCAAAGAGCTTCGGGAAATTACCGATGCCCCCATGATGGATTGCAAAAAAGCATTGGTGGCGACTGAAGGTAATTTGGAAAAAGCCATTGAACATTTACGTACTTCCGGTATGGCAAAAGCCTTAAAAAAATCTGATCGTATCGCGTCTGAAGGTGTGGTCATTGCGAAAGCCTCTGCAGATGCCAATGTAGGAACACTTATTGAAATCAACAGTGAAACAGATTTTGTGGCGCGCGATGATAACTTCAAAGCATTTGCTAATAAAGTTAGTGAAACAGTGCTATCCCATAAAATCACAACCTTGGAATCACTCTTAGAAACGAAAACAGAGGGTCTCTCAATAGAAGAAACCCGTCAACAATTGATTGCAAAGATTGGTGAAAAGATTTCTGTTCGTCGCCTAGAAACTTGGACGACAACATCAGGGGCTTTAGGTGCTTATGTGCATGGTGGTCGGATAGGCGCAATGGTAGAAGTGGAACAGGCTGATCCTCTCGTTGCTAAAGAAATTGCCATGCATATCGTTGCAACGCGCCCGCAAGTAATTATGCCCTCTGAGGTTTCTCCTGCCCTCATCGAAAAAGAAAAAGCGATCTTTTCTGCGCAAGCGCTTGAAAGCGGTAAGCCTGCGGAAATCGTGGAAAAAATGATTCAAGGACGCATCAATAAATTTTTAGATGAAGTTAGTTTAGTGGGCCAACCTTTTTTCAAAGATCCGTCTATCAAAGTCGGGGCATATTTGAAAGAGAAAAAAGTTCGTGTGCTGCGCTTTGTCTGCTTTGAAGTGGGTGAAGGCATTGAGAAAAAAGTTGTGGATTTCGCAGAAGAAGTGAAAAGCCAAATGCAGAATGCACAAAGGGGATAATTTTCATGTCTGAATTTCTGTATCAGCGTGTATTGTTGAAACTCAGTGGAGAAGCCTTAGCCGGTGGCAGTGATTATGCGATTGAGCCTGATACGATGCATCGCTTGGCAGAAGATATTGCTTATCTGTTAGCGCAGAAAATTCAAGTCGCCATTGTCGTGGGCGGCGGTAACTTTTTACGCGGCGCTGATTTATCAATTACGGGTATTGCACGGCCTACCGCCGACAATATGGCGATGCTCGCCACCGTGATTAATGGCTTAGCTATCCGCGATATTTTTGATTATCACCAGATTGAGAGTAAACTTTTTTCTGCCATTGCTATCAATGGTGTTGCCCCCGCATTTGATCGCTATGAAGCCATCAATGCTCTCAAAGCGGGTAAAGTCGTATTATTCGTTGGCGGCACTGGAAATCCCTTGGTGACCACGGACTCTACTGCAAGCTTACGCGGCGTTGAAATTGGTGCGGATGTGCTTTTAAAAGGCAGTCAAGTCGATGGTATTTATGATAAAGATCCCAGAATGCATTCAGATGCCAAACGCTATACGTCTTTATCCTTTGATGAAGCGTTAGAAAAAGAATTGGCCGTGATGGATTTTGGGGCTTTTGTGCAATGCCGTGAACATGCCCTGCCGATTCGCGTATTTGATATCGGCGTTCCCCATATTTTGCGCGAAGTCGTAAAAGATCCGTCCGTTGGTACGTTTGTCTATCAATAATTATTCTAGGAGCCTTTATGGAACTCAAAGCCATTGAATCTCAAATGAAAAAAACCATTGAATCGTTAAAAGAAACTTTTTCTAAGTTTCGTACCAACCGGGCGTCCCCCGGACTTATCGATCATCTGCAAGTGGATGCTTATGGTGATAAAGTGGTGATCACGAGTGTTGCGAACATCGTGGCCTCTGATGCGCGTACGCTGACCGTCACACCTTATGATGATAAAATGGTATCAAGCATTGAAAAAGCAATTATGGAAGCCAATTTAGGGTTCAATCCTGTCACCGCAGGAAAAGTGATTCGCGTCCCTATGCCAGCGTTAACCGAAGAGCGTCGAAAAGACTTGATTAAAGAGCTGGGAAAAGAGACAGAAACGTTTAAAATCTCTATTCGTAATATTCGGCACGATGCCAATAACAAAGCAAAGAAAGATGCTGATTTAAATGACGATCAAAAAAAACGGCTTGAAAAATCAATT
>JBILMY010000159.1:0-3214 GCA_044375265.1 Gammaproteobacteria bacterium
TATCTGATTTTCATTTGAATTTGCAAAAATTGAATGGTCCCTTTTTATTTAACAATGAAAAAATTGCTTCCTCCAGATTGACAGGAGAAATTTTGGGATATCCCTTTACACTGAATATTCAAACCCTCAGTGATGTCCAAAAAAATTCAGCTTTTTATTTTAATTTAAAAAGTCATACGACTATTGATACTCTTAAAAATTATTTTTCATTGCCAACTTTATCTTTCATACAAGGAGAAACTGATTATGAGGCGCAGTTGGTACTGCCACAAGTAGGGAGCAATAGTCTGACGGTTAACAGTGCTTTAAAGGGGATCAGTATTAATGCACCCGTACCACTTGGAAAAGCCAGCGCTGATCTTCTACCCTTTTCCTTGAAATTATATTTTCAAGGGAATCATCCCGGCTCGATTGTGATGAGTGTAAAAAACACTTGGCATATTGCGCTGTATTATGCGCAAAATGAATCGTTGCTAAGTCGCATCAGTATCATGCTGGGCAGTAAATATTATTCGACCCCTACTGAGCCAGGCATCTATGTAGAAGGCGATTTGAATATTTTTTCTGTAGCCAAATGGCAAGACTTTTTATCACAATTTTCCACGGATGAAAATTCAGCGCAATCTGCACTTCCTCCCTTAAAAAAAGTTGCCGTAAATATTGCTACCTTGGAAACCCCTCTACAAGATTTTCATTATGTGAATTTGCTGCTGACGCGTGCTGCAAATTCAGCTTGGAAAGGGGCGGTACGTTCAGAAGAAGCCACAGGCGACTTTACAGTAGTGACAGAGCCAACGCTTTCGGTTTCAGGGAATTTTGATACTTTGTCGCTTATGCCAAAACAGACAGCTACAGCAAATAGTCAGGTTTCAAATAGCGCTATATTTAATAAAATTCCTTCCCTCGATATCATGGTCGATAATTTTTATTATGAAGGAAAATTTTTTGGGATTTTTCATCTGGCACTCAAAAAAACATTGCATGCAATTAGCATAGAGCAGTTGCTCATTAAAAACGATCTCTATGAACTTGCAACACAGGGCAATTGGCAACAAGCATCTGGCAGGGATTATTCGAATTTTTCAGGCGTGTTAAAGATCAGTAATATTCAAAACTTTGCAAAAGAGATGAGCTTACCGCATTACATTGATAATGGTTCGGGTACACTTAATTTTTCACTGGCTTTTTTAGGTGCACCTTGGGAAGGTTCTCTCATGAATACCGCGGGAAATATTGATGCGGCCTTGAGTAAAGGGGTTATTGTAGGGCTCAGCAATGCTACCAATGAAAAAATTGGTCTCGGTAAAGTTATCAATGCCTTAAGTTTATCCTCTATCACCAATCTCTTGTCCCTCAACTTTTCCAGCATTACGCAAAAGGGGCTTGATTTTTCAACACTGTCAGGCAATTTAAAATTACAGCAGGGTATTATCAGTACTGATAATTTTTATCTGGATAGTTCTGTAACAGAAGCTTATCTGCAAGGAAAAGTTGATTTTAATTTGGGGGCGTATGATTTAGATCTCAAATTAAATCCTTACTATACTTCAAGCTTGCCAGTGCTTGTGGGCTTTGTAATTAATCCCTTGGCGGGGGTGGCAACTTGGGCAGCCAACAAAGCGATTCATGCACAAATGGGCGCTTTACCCCTTAACACTTATCATATCAGTGGTACTTTTGACGATCCGTCTATTACAGAAATGGCCAAGAAAAGTTAGTGTGTGATACAATTTCGCCATGTCTACCTCACTGATTGCACAACATAAAAAAGCCACGTTTGATTATTTTATTGAAGAACGCTATGAGGCGGGCATTGTCCTGGAAGGTTGGGAAGTCAAAAGCCTTCGCGCAGGAAAAGTGCAATTGGTCGATAGCTATGTATTTTTTAAAAAAGGAGAAGCTTTTTTACTCGGCGGGCTGATTACGCCACTGTTAAGTGCTTCTACGCATGTGAAAGCAGATGCGAGTCGTACGCGAAAATTACTTTTGAAGAAAAGAGAGATTGAACGCTTGCAAGGAGCTGTCGATAGGGAAGGGTATACCGTCGTGCCTCTGAGACTTTATTGGAAAGGCCATCGTGTGAAACTTGAAGTTGGCCTTGCCAAAGGGAAAAAAGAATACGATAAGCGAAACAGTATTAAAGAAAAAGAATGGCAGCGCAATAAGGCGAGGATTTTAAAAGGCTCTTGAAAAAGAGAAAAATAGCCCAATATAACAAATTGGTTTCGTCATTCCCGCGCAGGCGGGAATCCATGGGCCCACTGGACCCCCACCTGCGCGGGGGTGACGGCGCAAAATAACCCCAAATTTTACTAGGAGACCCATATGTCAAATGAATCTCAAGACACTACTTTACCTGAAGTAGAGCCTACTTCCACTGTTTCCACCCCTGAAACAGAATCTCTTAATCAAGCCATGGCCAAAGAATTTAAAGAAGCGCAGGATAAAATTTTGCGCCTGCATGCGGAAATTGACAATGTGCGCCGCCGTGCTGAGCGGGATGTCAGCGCTGCACATAAATATGGCAGTGAAAAGCTACTCAAGGATATTTTGCCTGTGGTAGAAAGCTTGGAGCAGGGCATTGCCATTGCTGTGGACTCGGGAGATGCGAGCGCTAAAGCTATTCATGAAGGCATGGTACTGACGCATAAACTTCTTCTGGATGCCTTGAAAAAGCATGGGATTACGCAAATTAACCCCGAAAATATGCCTTTTCATACAGGAGAAATGGAAGCCATTTCTATGGTACCCAATGACAATGTCGAACCCAATACCGTTTTAACAGTTGTTCAAAAAGGCTATAAATTAAACGATCGGCTACTCAAAGCTGCCTTGGTTATTGTATCGACCAAAGGGACTTGAAATTATTAGAGCCATCCCCATATAACTTTTAACTAAAATTTTTAACATTTAACAGGAGACTCTATGAGTAATACAATTATCGGTATCGATTTAGGTACAACCAATTCTTGCGTAGCTATTTTAGAAGGCGGCGTCCCAAAAGTCATTGAAAATGCAGAAGGAAAGCGTACCACGCCTTCTATCGTTGCCTATACGGACGGCGAAGTATTGGTCGGCGATGCAGCAAAACGCCAGGCCGTGACCAATCCCAAAAATACATTATATGCTGTCAAACGCTTGATTGGCCGCAAATTTGAAGATGCTGAAGTACAAAAAGCCAAAAAGCTTGCCCCCTTTGCTATTGTCAAAGCCG
>JBILMY010000199.1:0-11548 GCA_044375265.1 Gammaproteobacteria bacterium
GTTGATGAGGGAGAGAGTTATAGCAATGTTGCTCTCAATAATAAAGATTTCTTGCAGTCCGATCGCGGTGATTTAAGTACCGATGTGGATAGCATTACTTTCACAGCGACTGCCACACCTGCTGAATTGCTCAACTGGATAACGGTTTCTTCAACAGGTAATATTACAGGAACTTTAGCAATTCCTGATGGTAAAAAAGGCAGCTATCAATTAACCGTGACAGCCACTGCACATACAGGCGATCAGAAGGAATCAGTCAGTAAAACTTTTACTATTGAAGTAGGAGATAGCAATCAGCCTGCCTTTAACAGCGCGCTTCTCAATCAAACGCTGGGGGATGTTACTGCAGGGATGGGCATAGATATCAATTTAGCTAGCGGCAATTATATCAACAATGGTGCAGGCGCAAGCTTCGGCGCCACAGGATTGCCGAGTGGACTCACGCTGTCTTCCGCAGGGTTACTCAGTGGAACACCGACGATTGCAGGTGATTATGTTGCAACGTTAACGATGACTAACACTGCAGGATCGGATACTTTACAATTACCCATTACTGTAGCGCCTGCCGCAGTATGGATAGGATCAAGCACTTTACCGGATGGAAAAGCCGGTAGTGCTTACACAAAAGTGAATCTTGCAGATTTTGTACAAGGCAGTAATTATACGTTACGCATTGCGCCGCAAGAGTTACCGCAAGGCTTAAGCTTTAGCAATAATGAATTACAAGGTACCCCTGCCGCGCATAATGCGAAAGTCGTACTGGATATTCCTGTGCATTTAGAGGTTTCTGGAAAAGACAGTGTGCGTCATTTTAGTTTAACCATTGCACCAACTGAGCCGGTATGGCAAACGCTCAGTTTACCTGCGACTTACACCATCAATACGCCTATTACTGCGATTGATTTAAAAGAATTGATACAGCATTTCCCCAGCACAGGGGGAGTATTTACTGCAGACAGTGCTGTCTTACACGGGTTAAACTTAAGTCCTGAGGGCATTTTAAGTGGTGAAGCAACTAGCGTAGGCACGGGAACACTGGTGTTCCATTTGAGCGCTTATGGTAAATCTTACGACAGTGTGGCTGTGCCAATAACAGTTGTGGCGCCTGCGTTGCAATGGCAATCCTTGAATACCCTGACGTTCAGCAGAGGAGACAACGTAGATGTCGATCTCTTACCTTATGTTGGCGTTGAAAGCGGTGTGCGTGACCGCGATCAAGGAACAATTACTATTAGTGCAACTGGCTTACCTTCTTGGCTCACGATCAATAATAACCATTTAGTCTTAAATAATGTTAGTACAGTGCCTGCCAGCGCCAATGCAAGCTATACACCGACGTTCAGTGTTATCAGCCAAAATAATACCGTCTCTGTGCCACATACTGCGACGATCACTATCAATAGCGATAAAGCGCCTGTCTTTACTGAAAATCCTTTTGCAGAAGGTCCCGCTACTTTGGTCATTGGAGAGGCTATCAATGACGGGCAAGGTGTCAATGTCGCTTCTTTTGTTTCAAAAAGTGGGCAGACCGATCTCAGTTTTAGCGCCACCGGCTTACCGCAGGGTTTAAGCCTGAGTCGGCAAGGCTTATTAACAGGCACGCCCGATACTTTAGGAAAATCCACAGTAACCATTGCTGTAAGCGCTGACAATGGGGCAGGGGAAGCCAGTATTACTGGCGAATTCGAGATAGAACCGAATGTTCATTTTGTGGGAAACACTGTTTTATCGCAGACAGCAATCCAAGGTCAATTCTATCAATTGAACCTAGATACCTTACTCGATTATCAAAATAATAGTGTGGCGGCAACAGTTGAAGCCGTATCGTTGCCTGCAGGATTACAGATAAAGGGAAATAGCTTGGAAGGAACGCCGGACAATTATGCTGCAATAAATGCAGTGACGCTGAATCTTGTACTGAAAGGTACCGTTATCGAAACAAAAACTTTCTCATTGGCTATTGAGCAAGCAGCACCTGTTTGGATTTCAGTGCCTACCATTGATGCGCAATTAAAGCAGCCATTGTCTACACCGATAGCATTAAAATCTGCTTTGAGCAATTATCCCGCTGTGGCAAGTCAAGTCAACTTTGCCTGGGGAGAGGGCGCTGATGCGCATGGGCTTACGCTTGATCCGAGTACCGGAGAGATTTATGGCAGACCCGACAGCATTTCACAAAACGCAGATTTTGAAACGATTCCTGTTGTGATGACTGTCACCACACAAAAAGGTCAGTCGACGTATCCGAGCACTGTGCGCTTGCGTGTGGTAGCACCTGCGCTCGTATGGTCTGACTCTGTAGATTTATCGTCTATCAGTGAAGGCGAAACCTATCCCACAGTAGACTTAGGAAATTTTGTCGGGGTAGCGAGCGGAAGCAAGAGTGATGTGGGCGAGTTATCATTTAGCGCACTCAATTTACCCTCTTGGCTCACCTTAAATAAAGGTCAATTGATAGGTGTTGGCGAAGTGCCTGATAATGTTCATGGGACGGTGTCTTTTGATATCAGTGTGAAAGCACAATATCAACCCATTGAGCAAATCAAAACCTTGACCATTGAAGTGAATGATGATCATGAGCCTATCCTCAATCAAGCAAGCTTGGTGAATATGACGAGAGAAGGTATCACTGTAGAAGCCGTTCAAGATATTGATATTTCAAGTATTTTGGTTGCGGGAAATGAAGCTTCCTTCAACCCTGTGTTCAGTGCCATGGGATTACCCACCGGGTTGAGTATGACTTCCACGGGGCATATTGTGGGCAAAACTTCTGAGGCCGGTACTTCACTTGTGACCATTACCGTAGAAAGTAAAGCAGGCAGCGCCAGCACGCAATTTAATTTAACGGTTTTACCTTCTATTGAATGGAAAGAAGAAAGCCTCTTACCCGCCGCAAAAGCAGGAAAAGTCAGTACGATTAACTTGGCGGATTATGTAGACGGTAGTGGCCAAATGAGCATTACGGCTGCAGGTCAGTTACCCGAAGGCTTCAGTATTGCGAACAATATTTTGACTATTTCAGTACCCGCCGCAACCACAGAAGCACTGCATGTTTTAAACTTTAATTTAGAAACAGCAGGTCAACGCTATACGAAATCATTCACGCTTACTGTTGCAGCAACCGATCCTGTCTGGGATACGCAAGATCTTCATTTTAACTTAACGTTGGGATCGCCTTTTGAGTACCAAGGTAAAGACTTTATTGATGCAAAACAGTTCCTGACTTATTTACCCAGTGCAGGATACTATTTCTACACCGATAATACTTTACCTTCAGGCTTAACTTTAACATCAAGCGGTATTTTAAGCGGTACACCGAATGCTCTAACCAGTGGCTTGCAAAAAGTAAAAGTCTATGTAGCGCTAGGATCTTATACAGCGAATAAAGAAATTTATATTTCTGTAGTAGCACCCGAAATAAAATTACAACCTGTTGCCGCACAAACGATTACGACGGAAGTCACTGCGGGAGATTATTTTGTATCACCCTATGATATGTCGACCTTAGTGGCCAATGCTGCGCAAGTGGGCACCTTGAATTTTACAATTACTTCTGGACCTGGAGTATTAATCGTTGAAAACAATGTTTTAAAATCGACAGCCCCTATTGCCTATGATGAAGCTGGAAATAATACCTATCCTGTTACGGTAAAAGTGACGGCTGATAACCAGCCTAATCCTGCTTTCTTACAGTTTACTATTACTGTAAATGATAATAACCGGCCGACTTTCCGTGTGGATGAGCTGAAGCGTTTTGAGCTGAACAATATAGTTGCAGGTCAAAGCAAGGTGATCAATTTAAATAACTATGTGAGCCAAGGTACTAATGGGCAGTCTGCATTAAGTTTTAGTCTTGGTGATAATTCAATTGCCACTGTAACAAATGCAGGAATATTGACGCTGGATTCATCCCTCGCAACACAAGCCAATCTCGTGTTAACCGTGACGGCAGATAACGGCGCTGGAAGTACTACCCTTACATTGCCAGTCACTGTGGCTTCTTCAGCAGTGTGGACAAACCTTAACGAAGAAACAGCGCCAGCGGCAGCGTATAAAACAAACTATACCCTTAATCTTGCGCAATTTATTACACAAAAAGGATCGCAGCCTTACAACCTCACGCTAAAAACAATTTTACCGGAAGGGTTAGTTTTAGTGGGCGATGAGATTACCGGCGTACCAACTACCCCAGGAAATTACAATTTTGCTGTAGAGTTATCCGTGAGTGGTTTTTCGACAATTAAAACTTTCAATTTGAATATTGCAGCACCTGCGGGTGTTGAATGGAAAGAAACACAACCTATCATTTATCTGGCTTCTCCAGTACAAATGGGTGATACCGAATTTAGGGCTGATGTAGGGGATTTCCTATCAGTACCGCTCGAAATATCAAGGCAGGACGTTACATTTTCAGCCAATGCTCTGCCGGATTATTTAACCCTGACTCCTTCAGGCGTCCTGTCAGTAAAACCTGGGATATCAGTACCTACCCATTTAACGCCAGGTCAAAATATGAGTATTTTGGTAAATGCGCAAGGGCCTTATCAAATGGAGCCTGTTCAAAAAACATTTATGCTGACTGTTGCAGATGACTATAGACCAAAATGGAATAATTTACCGGTTCAAAGTGGATTATTCGGCGCTTCAATCGTTTCAGGGAAAACGCTCACTGTTCAAAAGCTACAAAATGAATCGATGACGCTCTCTTTAGACCAATATTTGACGCAAATTCCAAGTACTAAAAAAGCTTTGTCTTTCCGGATCAATACAGGAATCTTGCCCTTAGGTATTTCTCTTGATACGACGACAGGTATGTTTTCAGGCTCTTCTTCTCAAGTGGGAAATAGCACGGTTGAAGTCCAAGCTATCAATACTTTAGATCCCAAAAATCCTTTGGTCAGTGAAACCTTATTTGTGTCTTTCAATATCAATTCAATTCTGTCATGGCAAAGCAGTTTCACAAATTTACCCACCGGCATACAAGGAACAGACTATACGTTTAATGTGGCCAATCAAGTGGCTAATTATTTTGTCTTGAGTGCAAAAGACAGACCCACTTTTTCTGCGACAGGATTGCCCAGTGGCTTATCTATTGATGCCTTGACAGGGGTTATTTCAGGAAAACCGACAGCGCCATTTAATGGCGAAA
The DNA here is from genome assembly GCA_044375265.1 of Gammaproteobacteria bacterium. Classification (GTDB taxonomy): domain Bacteria; phylum Pseudomonadota; class Gammaproteobacteria; order JABDGN01; family JABDGN01; genus JBILMY01. Next base: position 5,150 of record JBILMY010000199.1, read on the forward strand.
TCAGTCTTTCTTACACGCAAGATGGAAAATTAGCCTTAGCAAATGTGGCCTTAAAAATTACCGCTTTACCAGTAATTTGGAAAATTCCCGCCTTAACTTTAACGGTGAGCGATGGTGCTAGCACTGCGCACTTATCAGGCACGGGCGCTAATGGTCTTGATGGCCAAGTGGTTGATTTAAGCCAAGGATTTAATTTGGGCAGCCAACTTAAAACGGATTCAACAACACCTTATGACGCCTCTAAAGCAACCATTACAAATGGTACAGGCTTACCCAGTTTCTTGAGCCTCAATAATAATAGGCTTGTATTAAATGGCAATTATGTGCCAGGTAATGCAGCTGCTGGCACCTTCCCTGTGATATTGACGGTCGATAATGGAGAAGGCGTTAAAAATACACTGCCTGTGAATGTCATTGTGAAAGAAGGGCCGCAAGTGACCTGGCGTAATAGCAGCTTAACAACATCGATAAGACCCATGCAGCCTAGAGTGATAGAATTGGCCGATCACGCAGATTTTCCTGAGGGTACAATACCCACTGCTGTTGCAGTTACACCTTTGCCAGCTGGAATATCGTTGGATGCGCAAACAGGCCGAATTACTATTGCAGCAAATACCTTAGCACCTGCTACGCCTTTGATTTTCAGAGCAGATTTAACACTGGCCAATGGCGCTGTGATCCCCGGAAATACAAACTATTCTATTACCTTAACTAATACGGCGCTGACAGTGGCTGCAATATCTGCACTCAATGCTAAAATAGGTACGCCTATTACGACAATCAATCTGTCTAATTTAGCCATTTATGCACCTGCGCAAGGGGAAAAAATTACGGGCATTTCCTTTACAGGCACAATGCCACAAGGATTGAGCATTGCGGCTAATGCCGATGGATCTTTCTCACTCAAAGGCACACCGACTGGTGGTGTTGTTAGTGAAACAGGCGTAACTTCCAGCAGCAATAATTATAGCTTTAGTCTTGTTTACGCCTTTACCAATACCAATTATCCAGGTAGCAGTTATCAAGTGACTCAGGCTACCTTAGCTCCTCTGAGCTGGAATACATCAACATGGAATATCCCCAATGCCGAGTTAAAAGCGCCGCAAACGTATAATTTTGAGTCTAAACTGATTAATCCTGATAATGCACCTGTGGAATATATTTTCACTTGTAGCTCAGGTACGGGAAACTCTAATTTGACTACTATGGCAAATAATATTTGTGCAGGAAAAACCTGGCGATTGACTAATGGCGCTAATGTTTCCTTAACCTACGATTTTACCAATACTGCAGAGCATGCACTTGCGGTTGCTTTAAACGGCTCGGCAGGGGAATTCAGCTCTTGGGATGGTAAAGTGCCGGTGAAATTAACCATTAAGGCCAAATACCAAGGCCAACCTGATTCTGCTGCGGTGGCTATTGATAAAACTTTCTCCTTAACGGTAGGAAGAAGAATTATTTGGACTATGGGTTGTGTGTCTGGGCCTGCCAGCATCCAAGCGAATCTTATCTTGGACACTATATCAAGAATTACCGCTTATAGCAATATTGCTATCAATAAAGGTAGTTTAGTGAGTGGGCTGCAATGCGGAGCCAACCCGAATAATGCGGCTTTCCCCAATTCAACCAATAATTTCTATCGCTGGTATTTTATTGGCCAAGAAATTACCCATTATTTTAATCTACGCATTAACAGTGGAAGTATTAACGCAGATCAAACGTATAAGATTAGAAGCAGTTATTATGTTAATAATCTCAGTACTCCGATTTACGATATTACGGGAAAATCTTACGAGATAATTACCTTGGCGCCAAGTAATAATGGCAATAGTCCTTATGCGACCAAACCCATTAAAGTGACTTGATATTTTTGTCATAATTGACTACAATATCGCAGTAATTTATATTTTTATTCATAGGATCATCATGAGCAAAGCCACTATTCATCCCGATTACGGAATTATTCACGTGACTTGTAGCTGCGGCAACAAGTTTGATACCGGTTCTACTTTAAGCGCAAAAAAAGCTGATTTTCATATTGAAATTTGTAGCGAATGTCACCCCTTCTATACGGGTCAAAGTACAAGCGGTGCAGTTACAGCAAGAGGCGATCAATACGCGACCCGTTACGCCAATTTCAATTTGTAATTCTTCAGCCTTATGTCTGAAAAGATCACGGTTGAAATTGATGGTCAAGCTATCGACGCCGAACAAGGCGCAATGATCATCGAAGTTGCCGATAGATCGCGATCTTACATTCCTCGTTTTTGCTACCATAAAAAACTCTCTGTTGCGGCGAACTGCCGCATGTGCCTTGTCGAAGTCGAAGGCGGGCGCAAAGCAGTACCTGCTTGCGCAACGCCTGTTACCGAAGGCATGAAAGTTAAAACCCATTCTGACATGGCCAAAAAAGCACAACGCGCAGTGATGGAATTTTTACTCATCAATCATCCACTTGACTGCCCCGTGTGCGATCAAGGCGGACAATGCGAACTTCAAGATTTAGCATTAGGCTATGGTAATGATCATTCGCGTTATACGCTGCCTAAACGCGCTGTGCCTGAGAAAAATTTAGGCCCGCTGATTGCCACCGAAATGACGCGCTGCATTCACTGCACACGCTGCGTACGGTTTACCCAAGAAATTGATGGCTTACAACAGCTCGGCACCTTAGGCCGTGGCGAAGATGTTGAAATTGCTGCAGCGCTAGAAGGGGCAATGGACTCTGAAATGTCGGGTAATGTGATCGATGTGTGTCCAGTAGGTGCATTGACGTCTAAACCATTTCAATTTACGGCGCGTGCTTGGGAGTTAGAACAGCGGCCGTCGATTGCGCCACACGACGCCGCAGGATCTGCGGTCTTTGTGCAAAGTCATAAAGGCATCGTTAAAAAAGTGGTGCCGCGTGTCAATGAATCTGTCAATGAAATGTGGCTTTCTGATCGTGATAGATTTAGTTATGTGGGATTAAACAGTACGGAGCGTTTATTATCGCCACAAATTAAAAAAGGCGATACGATGGAATCTTCTTCCTGGGGTATGGCTCTGACGTTTATCACTGATAAAATTAATACGTTAAGAAATAATTCTTCAGCGTTATCTATTGAAGGGCATATTTCTTCTAGCAGTACACTTGAAGAGCAATTTTTATTTCGCCATTTATTAACAGGGCTGGGAACTGCTTATATTCCACAAATTCCTGCGGTAAAACCACTGCCATTTACACTCGATAAATTAGAAACACAAAAACTTATCGTGCTCATCGGTACGGATATTCACCGCGAACAGCCGATTATTGCGACACGGATCATTAAAGCAAAAAAAAGAGGCGCAAAAATTATTGTGCTCAATCCTTATGATTTTTCGCATCGTTTTGCGGTGGATGAAAAAAAGATTGCGGCACTGCCGGAATTGTTGTCCTCATTAAAAGAAGTTATTGCGCCTTATTTATCAGCTGAATCCGGCGTGATTTTATTGGGAGAGCTCGTACAGCAAAGTGAATATCATCATGATTTTATTGCAGCAATGGAAGCTTTAAGTAAGGAAAGCAAAGTAAGCTATGCTACGCTTTCTCAAGGCGGCAATGCCATGAGTGCTTATTTAATGCAGACAGTATTGCCAACGACTGTGCTAAAAGAAACGCCTCGTATTTATTTTCTCTTCAATGTAGAACCCGAATATGATACTGCTGAAGGAGCCCTCTTGATTGAACAATTACGCGCTGCAGATCTTGTCGTGAATTTTTCTTCGTTTGGGTCAAAGCTCATGGAAAGTTACAGTCACGTCTTATTACCCATTGCCGCGCCTTTTGAAAATGAAGGTACGCTCATCAATATCTCAAACATTTGGCAATCGTTTGCGCCCACCGTGTTACCGCAAGGTGAAGCACGACTGGCGTGGAAAGTCTTAACCGTATTAGCACACTTTTTGCATGTAGACATGAAACATTACGAAACGCGCGAAGAGATTATCAAAGATATACGAGAATTCATTACCCCTCACCCTGCGCTTGCAGCGCAGACCTCTCCCGCAAGGGGAGAGGTGAGCATTAGAGAGTCTCAACATAATTTACATCTTATTATTAAAAAGCATCCTTATCGCATTGATGCCCTTGTGCGTCGAAGTGTACCCTTGCAAGAACTCGTGACAGACATTGAAGGCTTGTATCTTTCTTCTGCACAAATAAAAATGTTAGGATTAGAAGGGCAGGCGAGTGCACGGCTCAGACAAGATAAACACAGCAAAGTATTACCGATTTATAGCGATGATAAAGTGGCTTCTCATACGGTGTGTTATGTTTTAGGAAAAAGCTTGAGCGCAGGTTTGTATGCAGGTGCTGTGACGCTGGAGAAAGTGTCATGATAGTGATGCTTTCCTGGATAGTGCTTAAAATTATCGCCATCGTGATTCCGCTTATGCTAGCTGTGGCATATTTAACCTACGCCGAACGAAAAGTGCTGGCGTATATGCATGTGAGAATTGGTCCCAATCGTGTGGGATTTTTAGGACTCTTGCAACCGATTGCGGACGCCGTGAAACTCATTGCTAAAGAATTTATTACCCCGTCGCGCGCGAATAAAAGCCTTTTTTATTTAGCCCCTATTTTAGTATTGGCCTTATCACTGTCTGCTTGGGCGGTGATTCCTTTTAGCCCGAGTTTAGTCTTAAGCAATATCGACGCGGGTGTATTATTTTTACTGGCGATAACCTCAATGAATGTCTATGCCATTTTAATTGCAGGCTGGGCATCGAATTCTAAATATGCCTTTTATGGTGCGCTGCGGGCCTGTGCGCAAGTCGTTTCTTATGAAATCGCGATGGGCTTTGCCTTGGTGGGTGTACTCATTGCAGCAGGCTCTATGAACTTAGGGACGATTGTAACTGCACAATCGGGTAATATTTTGCATTGGTATTTTATTCCACTTTTTCCCTTATTTATTGTCTATTTTATTTCAGGCGTGGCTGAAACCAACCGTTTACCTTTTGATATGGCGGAAGGCGAATCGGAGATTGTGGCAGGATTTCATGTGGAATATTCGAGCATGGCTTTTGCCTTATTTTTCCTCGCAGAATATGCCAATATGATTTTGATTGCCGCGATGGCAAGCCTTTTATTTTTAGGCGGCTGGTTATCGCCGTTTCAAGGCTTACCTTATATAGGCGCAGCGAGCATTGTATGGTTGCTTTTAAAAATGGCGTTCTTTTTATTTTTATTTTTATGGTTCCGCGGGACTTTTCCGCGTTACCGTTATGATCAAATCATGCAGCTCGGCTGGAAAGTACTCATTCCTTTAACCATCGTCTGGTTAATTGTGGTGTCATTGTTGTCTTACTTTCAAGTAGGGCCCTGGTTTGTGGGAGGTGGGCAATGATGAGGACGCTCAAACGTTGGCTCAAAACCATTACGCTCATCGAACTCTTGCAAGGCATGGTCGTCACCGGTAAATACTTTTTTAAAAAGAAAGTAACGCTGCAATACCCCGATGAAAAAACACCGATCTCACCACGCTTTCGCGGGCTGCATGCGCTGCGCCGTTACCCCAATGGCGAAGAGCGCTGCATTGCCTGTAAGTTGTGTGAAGCCGTATGCCCTGCGGGAGCCATCACCATCGAATCAGCGCCGCGCGCCGATGGCCAGCGCCGTACCACACTTTATGAAATTGATTTATTTAAATGTGTCTATTGTGGTCTGTGTGAAGAATCGTGTCCCGTGGATTCTATTGTGGAAACGCCTATTCAACATTATGTATTTGATAAACGCGGTCAGCACATTATGCGTAAAGAGGATTTGCTCGCCATTGGCGATCTCTATGAAGCGACCATTAGCGACAATAAAAAAGCTGATGCGAGGTATCGCTAATGAGCGTTATTAATATTTTATTTTGTATTTTTGCCTGCTTAAGTTTACTGGGCGCGCTCTTTGTTATTTTTTCAAAAAATCCCGTGCAAAGTATTTTATGGCTCGTATTTGTCTTTGTGATGATGGCTTGTTTATGGCTCATGATGCAAGCGGAGTTTTTAGGACTCATTTTAATTTTGGTATATGTCGGCGCAGTGATGACACTTTTTTTATTCGTGGTCATGATGCTCAATTTATCTGTATTACCCAAACGCGCTTCGATCGCTACGGCTTTGCCGCTAGGACTTCTTGTGGTGCTTGGTATTGCAGGATTACTCGCGTATGTCTTTTATTGCTCGGGATTACAGTCGCTGCCTTTTTTACAAGCCAATACACCGGTCAGTGTGGGCAGTAATGCCAAAGCCTTAGGGGCAGTATTGTATACGAATTTTGCTTATCCTTTTGAGCTGTCGGGGATTATTTTACTTATTGCTATGATTGCCGCCATCAGCCTGGCGTTTCATGCGTTTAGCGGCGAGACAAAAAAACAAAATATTGCC
>JBILMY010000160.1:0-3202 GCA_044375265.1 Gammaproteobacteria bacterium
TGAACTGTAATTATTCCCCTCCAGAGAAAAAATTGCCAGGAAAGGCGAATTTTTAACAGCGCCTTGGCGCTGGCCCGAAGGGTGGAGCGCAGGATTGCGGGACATAAACGGGTGTCAGGCACAGCCTGACGGGGTGGTTGACCCCGTAAAAACGCATTGCATGCGTCTTAAAGCTTGAAAAAATAACTTATTTCTAAGATCTTATTTTTTAATTTTCTTCGTTTGTGTAGATTTCTTAACCCTTGTTTTTGCTTTTTCTATCCCGTCAGGGGTTGGCAAACTTTCTGGCATTGTCCCTCCTAAATTTTCAATAGTTTTCCTTACTTTTTGTCCTACTTCATGATGTGCAAAATTGGCTTGTTTTTGGCCTTTTATGTTTTCTCGCTTTATTTTCGCATCAGTTTGTGTTGCTCGAAATAAATTTGCCGCAAGCTCTTCACTATTCATATGATCAAGAATTTTTTCAGATTTTTTTAATTTCTTTTTAGTATGAATATCTTGCATAGTTAAACCACCATATAATCCTTTATATCCGGCATTTTGAAATATTGCAAAACTTTCTACACCTGCTTCAGCAGCAGTATGCATTAAATTGTTATTATGTTTTTTCATTTCTTCTCTGAGAAAAATACGATTATGATCTTCAATTAAATTATCTTTCTTTTCTTGGCGACGCGTTTGAATAGCAAAATAAGTTTGTCCTTTCGCGACAACCACTTTAGTAGGATCAGAATTCTGAACAATTAAATAACAAGCATATCGTGAAAGATAAATAGTTTCTAAAGTTCTCTCTGCATTCGAGCCAATCTTGACCATATCGTCGGCTTCGACGAAATGGTTTCGAATAGATTCCCCACTGTTTTTACAGGCGATCTTCGCTTTTTCAAGCACAATTAAAAAGTTGCGATAATTACTATAATCAAGCGTTTTTGCTAAATCACGTGAAGACCAATATTCCGCACCATTATTATCGACTCTTTTAATTGACTCAAATAAATTGCTTTTCATGTTTAACCTCTTGAAAGCTTAAATTTTATATTAAATTAAATTTTTTATCAATTTTCTATGAAAAATCTGTATTATTTTTGACCATAGTGTCGACTTCGACGATATGGTCTGAAACTCCCTAAGCCCTATTTTTATAGGGAATTATTGACTTTATGAGACACATGCAATACGTCTCTACAATTAAAAATCACTGTTGAAGGCAGGTATCCGTCTGCGCAAATTCAGCCATTAATAACCGCGTTGCTTTGGCAATAACCTCCACGCGCGCAGGCGCATTTTGTGTATGTTGTCTAAAGTAAATGGCCACGATAATCGGCGCGCAGTGCGGCGGCCAGATAATGCCAATATCATGGGTTGTACCATATTCTCCCGTACCCGTTTTATCACCCACACTCCATCCTTTGGGCACCCCTGCCCTGATGCGATCATTGCCAGTGGTATTATTTTTAAGCCAGGTTTCTAAAAGCATACGCTGCGACTCTGCTAAACTATCACCGAACAACAAAGCGCGTAAACTTTTTACCATCGCGCTGGGCGTGGTTGTATCTCGCTTATCCCCTGGAATCGCTGAATTTAAATCAGGTTCCAACCGATCAAGCCTAAAAGTTTTATCACCGATGCTGCGTGCATAGGCATTTACCCCTTTAACTCCGCCAAGTTGTTTAATCAAAAGATTGGCTGCTGCATTATCACTATAGTCCATCATGGCTTCGCAAAGCTGTGCAATGGTAATGCCTGTCGATAGTTGTTTTTGCGTGATCGGCGCATAGCCGCTTTGCTCTATGTCTTTTTGTGTATAGTAGATGACTTTTTGTAAAAGAGTCGGATTTTTTTCACTTTTTGCTAAAATTGCAGCAGCAATCATCACTTTACCGGTACTGCAAAAAGGAAAACGTTCATTGGCACGATATTGCAAGACTTCATTATTTGCCGTATTGATGGCAGAAATGCCGAGCTGACCTTGTGCAGAGGATTCTAATTCAGCAAATTTTTTTTGAAACTGAGCGCTATTATTTTTTTCAATGATGTCCAATACCGTTTGTATTAACTTTTGGTTGGGAAAAAGCAAATTGTATTCTCCACCTGTCCATCGGTTCATCTGCGCCGCAATAATTATTTTTTTATCTGGTATATAAATAAATACAGAACTATATCCGTAAATAACGCCCACATACCAAATCATTTTACCAAACGCTTTATCGTGCGTAACAATTACCCCTAAAGCATAAGTTGATTCTGGTGGATAAAATTTTCGCGTGACATTGACCGATAGCGGGGTTCCTGTGAGCATTTCGTTAAGCTGCACTTCAGGGAGTACATCTTGCTGTACATATAAATGGTCAACCCATGTTTTAATATCCTGCGCATTCATAAGCATGGCGCCGCCAGCGCTATAATTACTGGGTTTAACGAGGGTCGTATCTATATCGTTATAATAACCGTGTGCCATTTGAGCGATGATTTCTTTTGAATAGCTTGTTTGGCTATAAAAAGTATATTGTAAATGTAATGGGCTAAAGAAATTTTCTTGTAATACTTTTTCTAAAGATTGATGGGTAATTGCCGTGATTATTTTGCCTAATAAAAAATAATTTATATTATTGTATTGCCACTGCGTCCCTGGCGGAAAAACATCCGGTAACTGATAGCTTTTTTCAATCCATTGATCGGTAGAAACAGTATTAAATAAACCACCCTCTATTTTTGAGGGATCTGTTGCGGTAATAAAATTGGGAATGCCGCTAGTCATATTTAATAAATCTTTAATCGTGATATTTTTCCAGCGTGGATACTCTGGAAGGTATTTTTTGATTGGATCGTTTATGCTCAGCTTTCCTTCTGCTTCCAGTCTTAAAATCATGGTACTGACAAACGTTTTAGTAATGCTGCCCACACCAAAAAGCGTGTTGAGGGTAATGGCTTGACGCCCTTGCATCGTTTTTGTGCCACTCACCAGGCTCACCGTTTCCTTTGGCGTTTGTACGAGTAACGTTGCACCTGGAATCGCATTCTGAATACGCCAGGCATCTAACACCTTTTGCAAAGTCTGATCCATTGAAACTGCGCTGGCTCCCCAGCATAGCGAATGTAGGCTTAACAATAAGCTCAGGCTTAAAATAAAATTTAATTTTTTCGAGGTAAAGCGCATCAGTTCCTCTTGTAAAAATGAATGTGCATTTATCCATCGACTCGC
>JBILMY010000161.1:0-3191 GCA_044375265.1 Gammaproteobacteria bacterium
TGCCAGCTGATACCCCAATGGTTTTGTAGCGAGCTATAGCTCCTTTAATATCGTCTAATGTTCCTGCTCCTCCCACAATAGTCATTGGCATTTCAGTGTGCTCCCTAACTAAATCAAATAATTTAAAGTCGAACCCTGTCATTTTCCCGTCATCATCAACAGAATTAACAACCAATTCACCAACACCTATTTCATTTATTTTTTTCAAAAAGTCAATTAACTTTACACTTGCATTTTTTTTCGCATTGTGTGTGACAAGTTCATAACCACCAAATAATTTCTTTTTTCGTACATCTAAAACCACTACAACACTTTGAACTCCCACGGCATTACCCATTGCCTTTAGAATCTCAGGACTTGAGAGAGCTGCTGAACTTAATGCAACTTTCTCCGCCCCAAGGCTGATGATTTTCTTTGCATGTTCAACTGTTTTCACCCCCCCTCCATAACAAAATGGCATTCTACATTCCACAGCTAAATTTTTGATCATTTCAAAATTTGGCTCTCTATCTTCCACTGTAGCATCAATATCGAGCACCATTAATTCATCAACTTCCTTTTCATTAAATATCTTCACCGCATTAATAGGGTCTCCTACATATTTAGGGTCTTTAAAATTGACTGTTTTTACCAATCCCTTTTTGTGCACTAATAAACAAGGGATAATTCTAGATCGTAACATTATAGCTTAGCAAAATTATGAAGTAAATTAACTCCGTTCGAATGACTTTTCTCTGGGTGAAACTGGAAACCAAATATGTTATTATGATTAATGGCAGAAGAAAAAGAATAACCGTAATGTGTTGTTGACAGGATGTCATTATCATGTGAACATTCAAAACAATAGGTATGTAAAAAGTAAAAACCTTTCTGTGGATCAACGTTTTCAAATAAAGATGTTTTTTTATTTATTTCTATCGAGTTCCATCCAAGATGGGGAAGTTTAGGTTTTGCCTCTAACTTTGTAACATCAAATTTCTTAACATGACCTTTTATGTACCCCAAACCCTTCAGTGAACCTTCTTCACTTGTTTCTGCTAAAATTTGCATCCCTACACATATACCTAATATAGGCACCTTATTTTCTAGAACTTCTTTATCTAAAACTGATCTAAAACCAATTTCATCTAATTTTGAAATAGTTTCATCAAAGGCTCCAACACCCGGTAAAAAAATCTTTTTCGCACCAATCACATCTTTAGGGCTTTTAGCAATCAGGTAAGGAATATTGAGTTTTTCGTAAATGTTGGCTATAGCTCGAATATTACCGGAACCGTAATTTATTATTGTTATCATCGCTTAATTGATCGTTCAACACCTAATGCCTTTAAAACTTTTGCCCCGAGCTTAAAAACTGATTCACTATTCTTGTAATCCCAGTAAAACTTCTTTGGCATAGTGAAGTAATGTCTTAATTCTTGGGGAGTAATACCCAGCTTTGTTGCTATATAATTAAACTCATCCTCAATTGTTTCGGGATTATAAGCTGGTTTTCTTAATTTTTCCAAAGCCTCCTCACGAGTCATTTGTTTCGTTAAAATTAGGCTTGAGTATTGTACCTTTCTTGTATCAAAGCCAAAACGTTCAGGCAACCAATAACCTTCATAGAATTTGGTAAAACGAGATTCAAAATGCTTTTGTGGATAAGGTTTCCAACTATACTCATTAGCTAATAATTTTAAAGCCTCCTCTTTAATGTATGGCCTATAATTAAGAAACCTTACAACTTGAATATTTCTGATATATCTGAGATAAAATTTATGCCTGAAAATGGGACTAAACGGATACGTTTCCATCTTTACTGAACCATATTTTTTAATGATGTCATTCAATTGAGCCATGTCAGTGCCATAGTAGAGCCATTCCATTGGGTTTCTGACACACTCTGTAGAAATATTACCACCATTCAAAATATATTTAATATTATACTTATCTGCAAAGTTATAAAGTGTGGCAATAAATGCGTGGTCTTGAGGAATGTCTAGATGCGGGACACCAGATTTAAAGAAAGCTAATTGAAAATCTTTCATTTCTTCCCAATTAATAACTTCAGTATAGAGATCAAGCCCTAATTGATCTATCATCACTTGGATATTATTCACTGCAAGCTCAGAATTCCAACCTCCATCAACATGAAAAACAAGTGGACGAAGTCCAAACTCTTTAACAGCTAAATGAAGCATGTAAGAACTATCTACCCCTCCACTCATGCCAAGAATGCAATCAAACTCTTTGCCTTCTCCTTCTATTTTAATTTTGTGAACAATTTTTTGAAGCTCTTCTTTTCCTCTTTGGTCGGTATGCCAATTAGGAAGTACGCTTTTATAAAAATCGTTGCAATGATCACAAACTCCTTTCTCGTCAAATGTAATCCGAGAGTCTGACGTGTCCATGACACAGTTTGTGCAGATTTGGCATTGTCCTTTCATGTTAAAAATTTAGTCGAATAATAATTTTTGTATTTTTTTAAATGATTCTTTTTGATCAAATAATTCAATGGCAGCATCACTTGGAATATATTTTGTCTGATTAATTTGAATTGACTTAAGAATTGCATCAAATAACCAATTTACATTATTTAAATCGACAATAATTATTCTTGCTTGCATACACGATGGAAGTAAGTCAAAATAAGAATTATAAGTAATTGCAACAGGAACTCCACAAAAAATAGCCTCATAAACACTTCTAGGTGAAGAATCACTTACAGGAATTGAGACTACCAGTTCACATTTTAAAAAAAGTTCATACATTTTTTTTCGATCTACCCTTCCTTTATCTATATCTAATTTTTGATCTAAAATACTTAAACATTGTGTTTTATAGATATTGTCATAAAATGGATATATAAAAGATATTTTTTGATTTTTGTTTTTCAAATTTCTTGCTTCAATAATTTCTTTTATTCTATATAGTTTTGTAAAACCTCTAATAGATAAGATACCTGATCGCTCTTGATTTATTATCGGTTTATTTTCAATTATAGTATTAAATTCTTTTATTGATGTTATATCAATTCCATTTTGAATAATATGAGCAAATCTATTAACCAAAATTTTAACCCCTTTTTGCATATTTTTTGAATCAACTGTAATGTTTTTTGCCTTTTTTAAACCGTATATTGCAAAAATCTTGTAAAACTTGGACTTAAATGGTTTAACTAAAATATCGCTACCTTGAGGCGTACCTAC
>JBILMY010000162.1:0-3175 GCA_044375265.1 Gammaproteobacteria bacterium
TCACTGCGAAGCGGTTGCTGATTATCACGAACTACTGCCTAAAATTGATGCTGCCGTGATCGTAGTGCCTACCCGATTTCATTTTGACGTCGCGATGACCTGCTTACAAAAAAATCTGCATGTATTTATTGAAAAGCCTATCACCACTACGGTAGAAGAAGCAGACATATTAATAAAGACGGCAAAAGAAAAAAATTGTTTGATTCAAGTCGGTCACTTAGAGCGCTTTAATCCCGCGATCATTGGTATTCTGCCTTTTTTAAACAATCCCCTCTTTATTGAATCGCATCGTATCGCGCCCTTTACCCCCAGAGGTACGGATGTCAATGTCATTTTAGATTTGATGATCCATGATATTGATTTAATTTGTCATTTGGTGAAATCGAAAATTTCAGACATTCGCGCCAGCGGTAGTCCGATTCTATCCAATGAAATTGATATTGCGAATGCAAGAATTGAATTTGAGAATGGCTGCGTGGCCAATGTCACTGCGAGCCGTGCAGGAACTAAGACGGAGCGCAGCATGCGGCTTTTTCAAGCTGATGGTTATTTCTCTATTAACCTTCATGAAAAAACGGCAAGCATTTATCGTAAAGGAGACGGAGAGATTTTCCCGGGTATTCCCAATATTCAAAAAGAAAGTGTATCGTTTGATAAAGGCGATGCGATTTACGCAGAGTTATCAGAATTTACTAGCGCTATACGCGAACATCGCAGTCCTGCTGTCACAGGCATTGACGGTTGCTATGCACTCGACATTGCTGAAAAAATAACAAAGATTTTAGAAAAATGAAAAAAATTATGATGATTGCGGGCGAACCTTCGGGCGATATGCGCGGCGCAGAAGTCATTGTTGCTCTGAAAAAACAGCTGTCTGAAATTAGCATTACAGGCATTGGCGGTGAAGCGATGCGAAAAGCAGGTGTGAATACTTTTGTGGATATTCAAGAACTCTCCGTGATGGGATTTTTAGAAGTCATCAAACACTTGCCCGGTATTTATAAAATTTATCGCTTGACACAGCAAAAACTGCGTGAAGAAAAACCGGATTTACTCATCTTGGTCGATTATCCTGGATTGAATTTGCGCCTTGCGCGTTACGCAAAAAGTATCGGTATCAAAACCCTTTTTTATATCAGCCCGCAAGTCTGGGCTTGGCGACAAGGTCGCGTGAAAAAAATTGCCAAGAGCGTCGAACACATGGCCGTAATTTTTCCGTTTGAAAAAAAACTCTATGAAAAAGAAGGCTTGCCTGTCACCTTTGTGGGCCATCCCCTCACACGCACGATTCCCAGAACTTTTGATAAAACCGCGTTAAGGCAGCAGTTTCATTTAAAACAAGACAGCCCTGTGCTTGCGTTGTTGCCAGGATCTCGTCTCAGTGAATTAAAAACACTATTACCCATTTTTGTGGCGAGTGCAAGGCGTATTCAAGCGCAGCTGCCTTCTGTGCAAATTGTCTTGGCCTTAGCGCCGCATTTTGATGAAACCACAGTGAAACCTTATCTCGGATCATTGCCCATCAAAATTATTGCGCATCATACGTATGAAGTGATTGCTACATCCGATCTTGTTTTGATTGCTTCGGGCACTGCAACTTTAGAAACTGCACTCATCGGCACGCCCATGATTGTGGCGTACAAAGTCAGCGCTTTTACAGGTTGGGTTGCCAAACACCTCATCACCATTCCTTATATCAGTTTAGCCAATATCGTGGCTGAAAAAAAAGTGGTGGAAGAGTATTTGCAAGACAATGCGCGACCTGCCTTGATTGCAGAAAAAGCCATTGAAATTTTAGAAAATCCTACGGAGCAACAAGCCATTAGAACTGCGCTATCAGACATTCGCCATAAATTAGGCAGCGATGATGCTGCGGAAAATATGGCGGAGTTGATTGTGAATTTGTTGTCTTGAACTGTGATTACACTGATTTATTATGATTAACTATGATTTTTATCCCCTCTTAATAAGAGGGGTCATCAGCGCAGCTGATGGGGGAGATTTATAAAACCATGTTATTAATTAAATCCCCCAGTCGACTGACGTCGACAGCCCCCTTGTTAAGGGGGCTAAAAAATATTGCTATTATTTTATTAAGTGCATTGCTCCTCGCCTGCACGCCTAAGCCTAGCACAGTCACCAGCGTATCGGGGCACGTTTTTGAACTTCAAAAATATCCGCTTATTCTTGTCAATTACTTTGCACCCTGGTGTAAGCCTTGCCGCACTGAAATACCCGAATTTGATGCCTTTGCTACCGCACATCCAGACGTATTGGTACTCGGCGTCAGTTTTGATGCCTTGCCTCCCGAGGAAATTCGAGCGATTGGAAAAAGCTGGAAGATCCACTTCCCCCTATTACAAACGTTTCCCCTGGAAAAATATGGTGAAAGTTTACCCAGTGTTTTACCCATAACGATTGTTATTCATGACAATAAGGTCATCGCTGTGTTAAAAGGACCGCAAACAAAATCGGGGTTGGAAAAAATGCTAAAATAGCGTATAATTTAAGCGATTTTCTTGACTTAAACCCTTTTAGGAGCCCTCATGAAACGTATATCAGGATTGATAAAATTATTACTGGTAATAATCGGCATAGGATTTGCCAATATGATTTTTGCGATTTCCCCTCTCAATATGACCGAGGGCGTCACCCCTATTAGCGAAAAAGTGTATGGACTCCATATGCTGATACTATGGGTCTGTGTGGCCATCGGTGTCTTGGTATTTGGTGTATTAATTTTCTCTCTTTTCAAATACCGTCGTTCAAAAGGTGCGGTGTCTGCCAAATTTCATGGACACAATGCCTTGGAAATCGTCTGGACCATCATCCCTTTTTTGATTCTGATTGCACTCGCTATTCCTGCCACCAAAGTACTTATCGATATGAATGATACGCGTGATTCAGACATCACCATTAAAATTACGGGCTATCAATGGTATTGGAAATATGAATATCTCGACAATGGGGTTGCGTATTTCAGCCGGCTTTCAACGCCACAATCGGCTATCAATAATCAAAGTTTAAAAAGCAAAGATTATTTATTAGAAGTTGATAATCCCGTAGTAATCCCTGTTGGCAAAAAAGTACGCTTTTTAATTACCTCCAATGATGTGATCCATTCTTGGTGGGTACCTGCCTTGGGTGTGAAAAAAGATGCCGTGCCCGGTTTCAT
>JBILMY010000163.1:0-3170 GCA_044375265.1 Gammaproteobacteria bacterium
ATATCTGGCACGCCAAGCTCGGCAATCACTGATTTATCCACATATTCTACCATCGAGTGAATCATACTTTGCGGATGAATCAACACTTCAATTTTATCAAGAGGCGCTCGAAATAAAAAATAAGCTTCAATCACTTCTAAAGCTTTATTCATCATGGTCGCCGAATCAATGGAAATTTTCTTCCCCATTTGCCACGTGGGATGCGCGCAGGCTTCCTCGGGTGTCACATTTGCTAAACTCTCGCGCGAACGCTTTAAAAAAGGCCCACCAGACGCCGTTAAAATCAATCGTCTTAATGTAGTGGAATTAAAAAATTTTTCTTCAGAAGGCAGTGATTGAAAAATCGCATTGTGTTCACTGTCTACCGGTAACAGTATGCCTCCTGATTTTTCAACAGCGTCTAATAATAAATTACCCGCCATCACGAGCGACTCTTTATTGGCCAGCAATAATTTTTTACCTGCTTTGGCGGCGGCTAAAGTGGGTAATAAGCCTGCCGCGCCCACAATGGCTGACATCACCATATCAACAGAAGCATGACTTGCCACAAACACTAAACCTGAGGCATCATGGATCTCACAGCTCAACTTGGCATTTTTTGCAAGTTCTTTAAAAGCATTCCGTGCTTTCTCATCTACAATGACTACGTGTTTAGGCTTATGCACTAAACACTGTTCTAATAAGCGCTCATAACGGTTATTAGTAGTAAGCGCAAAAACAGAAAATATTTCTTTTTCTGCTTCCAAAATAGCCAGCGTGCTCACGCCGATGCTGCCGGTGGATCCTAGAATGGTGATGGTTTTCATCTTATCTCCTCTTGGCCGTCACCCCTGCAAAAGCAGGGGTCCAGTGGGCCCATGGATCCCAGCTTCCGCTGGGATGACGAAATACTGTTATCATCATTTCCTCCACCGCTCTAAATACACAAAAATCACAGGCGTAATATAGAGCGTAATAAATTGTGAAAATAACAACCCTCCAACCACGCAAACACCCAAGGCTTGTCGAGATTCCCCGCCAGCACCTAAACCCAATGCAATAGGCAAGGTCGCTAAAATGGCTGCCATGGTCGTCATCATAATGGGACGGAAACGTACCAGGCAGGCTTCTACAATAGCTGCTTCCGCTGAAAGTTGGGGCCTTTGCGTCAGCGCAAAATCGACCATCATGATCCCATTTTTTTTCGTGAGTCCCACAAGCATAATAAGCCCGATAAAACTAAAGAGATCAAGCGGCTGATGGAGAATAAATAAAGAAAGCAGCGCCCCAAAAAAAGCAAAAGGAAGCGCTGTTAAAATTGTGAGCGGGTGAATAAAGCTTTCATATAAAATCGCCAGCACCATATAAATGATAATAACGGTCAGTAATAATAATAAAGGTAAGGTAGCAAAAGAATCTGAAAAGGTTTTGGCCGCTCCTGAAAAAGTCCCTGTTACGCCGGGGGGTAAGGTCGTTTTGGCAAGGGTTTGAATTTTATCGGCCACTTGCGATAAAGAAACACCTTTATCCAAGTTAAATGACAAAGTGACGGCTGGCATTTGCCCATAATGATTGATGACCAGCGGCCCTGTAGTTTCAGAAAAAGTTGCCACTGCATTTAAGGGAATAGATTGCCCCGCTGCATTGGTGAGTGATAAATGCGAAATATCATTGATGTTTTTTTGATAGCGCGGGTCAATATCAATGATCACGTCATATTCACCGGTGCCTTGCATAATCGTCGAAATCTGCGACTGCCCATAGGCATAATACAAGGCGCTTTCAATTTGTGAAGGCGTAATACCCAGTTGCGCGGCTTTATCTTTCAAAATACTGACTTCTAATTCAGGATTATTCATCTGCAAATCATCTTGTATATCTGTCACGCCTGGCAAGGTTTTAATGGATTTTTCAAGCGACTGTGTGCCTTCTTGTAAAGACTTCCAATCCATCCCTTGCAATACAAACGGATAATTGCTGCTATTGGATTTTCCCCCGATGCGAATAGAGGGTGGATTCATAAAATTAATTTGTAAGCCTTGAATATTTTGTACAGCATTTCTTAAGTTCGTCAAAATCGTTTGAATATTATCTTGACGATCTTCTTTGGGCACAAGTGAAATCACCAGCCGCCCAACATTACTGCCGCTCACACCACCCTGCCCTTGTCCAATAGAAGATATCACACCTACCACATTTTTATTTTTCAAAATCAGTTTAGCAACACTGGATTGCCGCTGGCGAAATTCTTCAAAAGTCACTCCCTGCGGTGCTTGTACCGACGCAAATAAAATATTGGTATCTTGCCCAGGAATAAAACTTTTGGGAATAATATTAAAAAGAAAAAAAGATCCTACACAAAATAAAAGTCCAATCGACAATACAGTTTTTTTATAACGCAGCGCCACTTGCAAACTTTTTATGTAGGTATTTCTCACCCGCTCAAGATACCGTGTAAAAAAAGAAGACTTGCCGTAATGGGTTACCGAAAGATAACGACTTGCTAACATGGGAATTAAGGTTAAGGCGATTACGGCTGACATTAAAATTGCAATACCCACAACCCCAGCAAACTCACTGAATAAGCGGCCGATAATACCGCCCATAAAAAAAATGGGAATAAATACGGCGACCAAAGATAGCGTCATGGCTAACACGGTAAAACCAATTTCTTTACTGCCGAGTAATGCTGCTTTTAAGCGCGTCATGCCATTTTCTAAATGCCGCATAATATTTTCAATCACAACAACCGCATCATCGATAATAAATCCAACCGCTAACACAAGCCCCATTAAAGACAGGTTATCAAGACTATAATTAAAAAGATGCATAAGCGCAAAAGTGCCGATCACCGATAAAGGTAAAGACACTACCGCAATAAGCGTACTGCTGGCTTCATTTAAAAATAAAAAAATAACCAGTACAACCAGTATCGCGGCAAAAACAAGGGTCCACTGTACATCATGTACTGCCGCTTTGACAAATTGTGCTTGATCGTTGACGACCGTTAAATGAAGCCCGCTAGGTAAACTTTTTTCAAGCGCCGGCAGCGCTTCTAAAATATTTTTTTCAAGTGCCACGGTATTGCCATCGGTTTGTCGAATGATCCCAAGCACCACCGCAGGCTCGCCATTATAGGTCGTGATAATTTTATCGTTATCCACAGAATTTTCTACGCGCGCTACATCTTT
>JBILMY010000164.1:0-3169 GCA_044375265.1 Gammaproteobacteria bacterium
TCCAGTGCTGACAGGATTGCCGTTTTATAATGCTCTGTCCAATACGCTGCGCTTTGTACCACAGCAACCTCTTGATAAATATCAATGATAAGACCATCGAGGCCATCGGCGGCATGATGAACGAGACGGTAAGCCGTAGTTTGTGAGTTGGGTAACCCTAGAGATTTTCGTAAGCGCAGTGCATTTTTTAAGCGCGTAATAACAAGCTTTTGAATGCCTTCAAAAGGGAAAAGATCAAAATGATGGTGCAATATTCGTACGCGATATAAAGAGTGTTCATTATAAATACCCGTGCCCAGATACTCATTTTTTTCACTATAAACTTCCACCGGATCGCCCATTTTTAAGCGAGGCAAGACTTTAATGGCTTTAGGAAAAACCCAAGGATGACCTTCAAAAATAATTCCCGATTTTTCGTAATACAGAATAATTTTTTTCATAATTTAGACGCGATAAATCGCAATTTAGACGCGATAAATCGCGTCTCTACTTTGGCCTCATTCATGTGTGTTTAAAAGTCCGGACAGTACAGTTTTGCCTTTCACAAGTTTAATGATAGCTATCCGAGATAGAGGGGTGGGAGAATTAAAATCGTAAGTACCGAGTGCACCTTGAAAGT
This sequence comes from Gammaproteobacteria bacterium, assembly GCA_044375265.1. Lineage (GTDB taxonomy): Bacteria > Pseudomonadota > Gammaproteobacteria > JABDGN01 > JABDGN01 > JBILMY01. Next base: position 620 of record JBILMY010000164.1, read on the forward strand.
CGCTGAAGGTATCGAGGAGTTTTCCACTGAGCGTGGCTGCATTTAAAGCCATAATCGCATCGTAGGCCATCGCTGCTTCAATGGTTTCAGGATACGATTTGTAGGTGTTTTTATAGGCTTGTCTAAAAGCTTCCAGAGGTGGCTCTATAAAAGTAGGATCATATGTATTGACCATCGGAAAAAATATATTATCAAGTAGCATATTTTTTTCAAGAATAAAAAAACGCAGGGCTTCACTGCCCATGATGGGGGTTTGAATGCCAGCTTTGCGTATTTTTAGAGTGACAGGCAATGTTTCTTCTGCACTGCCTGCGATATATAAAATATCTGCGTTGGAATGTTCTATCGTTTGAATAAGTGTCGGATCGGTCGATAAATAAGTGCCTAATAATAAGCCTTTTTCTTGTTGAAAATCTTTGCGAAATAATTGGGTAAGGGTGCGTGCCTCATCATCGTTGGGCGGGCGAATGATAATAACACGTGTGCGATGAAGCTGCGCTGTAATATAGTGACTGGCTACATACGCCTGCGCCGTATTATCAAAAGCGGCATTATAAAAATGCAGGGGGCGTTTATTAAAATGGGTATGCAGTGATAATAACATGGCTTTTTTGCTCAGTACCATGTGATTCAGATCTTCTCTGCCACCGAGTAAAAGATTATAGTCTGAAAGCGCCGAAGTCTTCATATTATCAAGTGTATAAAAATGAAAAGCCACGGCGTGTTTCGGATCTTTTTCTGCCAAGGTTTTAATGGCAAGCTTTGCACCCTGTAAGCCTTCTTTAACAAATAAATCACAAGTTTCTGTCGGTGCGCCTATGCAGGCGGGTTTATCACTGGGATAAAAAATACTGATGGAGGGGGCAGCGAAAAGCAGGGTGGGGAGCAGGAGAATACAGGACAGCCCTCTTAAAAAATTAACAATCGAAAAAACTCCCCCCTTAATAAGGGGGGAAATTGGCGAAGCCAATGGGGGGGATTTTAAAGCCGCAGCATTATAAATAAATCTCCCAGTCGACTGCGTCGACAGCCCCGTTATGTCGTGCAATCCTTGCACTCCACCTTTCGCTATGCTCAAGGCCAACGCCAAAGGCGTTGTTAAAAATTGGCATAGCCAATTTTTTGTTAAGGGGGCAGTGCAATCAGACCTCACCGAATAATCCCTCTCGATGCCCGTGCGATACCCTCTAAAAATAATTTCACCTCGGGGCAGGTTTTCACCATTTTTTCCAATTCTTTGCTGGCTTCTTCCATGGTGGTCGCTTCTCTAAAAATAACTTTATAGGCTTGTTGTAAACCACTTAAGGTTTCTTTTGAAAAACCACGGCGCTCGAGCCCAACTTTATTAAGGCCATAGGTTTTAGGATCGTTACCACAGACCATTAAATAGGGCAGGACATCTTTCGTGACCATGGCACCGCGAGAAATATAGCTATAAGCCCCAATATAACAAAATTGGTGTATTGCACAAAAGGCACTGATATTGACATAATCTTCAATTTGAATATGGCCTGCAAGGGTGGCACCATTGGCTAAAATGACATTATTACCCACGATACAATCATGGGCGATATGGACATAGGCCATGAATAAATTATCATTGCCAATTTTAGTGATGAGTTCCTGTTTTGCAGTCCCGCGATTGATGGAGACATATTCGCGGATCGTATTGCGATCGCCGATGTCTAAAAAACTTTCTTCATTATTATAATGTAGATCTTGCGGATCCTCACCGATAGAGCTGAATTGATAAATTTTATTGAATTTACCGATGCGCGTATTTTTAACAATCATCACATGGGGACCAATAACCGTGCCTTCATCAATGCTGACCTTGGGTCCAATGATACTATAAGCCCCAACGATGACCGTAGGGTGCAAGCTGGCACTGGGATCGATAATAGCGGTAGAATGAATGAGGGAGGTCATGATCAAGATTCCTTTTTCAAAAAGAGTAATTCTGCGCTGCAGGCAATAGCATCTTCCACAAAAGCCGTTGCTTTGGTTTTAACAATGCGCCAATGCTGTTTTTCTTCAATGAGTTCAATACAGAGTTTTAAGCTATCACCAGGCACTACGACGTGTTTAAATCGGACTTTATCCATGCCGCCAAAATAATAAAGCGCTCTGGGCATTTCTTGAGAATCATCACTCGATAAATAGGCCAGAAGTCCTGAGGCTTGTGCAAGCGCCTCTATCATCAACACCCCGGGGAATACCGCAAGTTCAGGCACATGACCTTGAAAACAGGGTTCATTGATCGTCACATTTTTAAGGCCCATTAACGATTTGCCTTTTTCAAAAGACAAGACTCGGTCGATCATTAAAAAAGGATAACGGTGCGGCACATACGTTTTAATGCCTTCAATATCCATATAATATTGACTCATAGTAGATAGGCCTCTAACTGTTTAATTTTTTTATGTAAACTGTCTAAATGGCGAAAATGTACAATCGATCGCTTCCATTCTGCGCTGGTTAATAAACCGGTTCCCGAAGAATAAACGCCAGGGCTTGTGATGGAATGGGTCACCATGGAGGCGCCCGTGA
>JBILMY010000103.1:0-4615 GCA_044375265.1 Gammaproteobacteria bacterium
CTGCTACAAAAATTTTTTGATCCGCTTGCCTTACTGGTAATTTTTCATAGTATAGTTTTACCGAAACAATTTCTTCTAACAAATCAAAGAGTTCCAACAAAGAAAGGCTATTTTCCATACCTCCACCAATATTAAAAGCTTCTCCTTTAGCTTTATCAATGTTATTCACAATAGAAAAATAAAGCCGTTTCATATCTTCCGCATGGAGCACATCTCTGACTTGTTTACCATTACCTGAAATAGTAAAAGTTGCTTCTATATTTTTTGACTCTAAAGCTTTTTGACAGAACCATCCGACCCAACCTTGATCAGCCGTTGCAAACTGCCGACCACCATACATGGAAGAATGTCGAAGCACAACCGTTTTAAGTCCAAATATCTTAGCATAATCTAACATATATTGATCAGCACTGCCTTTGGAACATCCGTAGGGAGAGCTAAAATGCAGAGGTAAAGATTCATCAAATCCTTTTGGATAAGCCTTTGCAATATATCGGGTTTGATTTTCTTCGTAATCTATCCATTCTAAGTCTCCATAAACCTTATTAGTAGAACTATAAATGACTATGGCTTCTGGCACAAGTTTTCGCACTGCTTCGAGTACGTTTAATGTTCCTCTTGCATTAATTTCAAAATCTGCAATCGGATCTTCTAGAGAAGTTGTCATTGCAACTTGACCTGCCAAATGAAAAATAACTTCTGGCTTAAAATCTTCAATTACTTTATTAAGCAATTCTTGTTGCCGGATATCAATTTCACAAAATTGAAATTTCCCTAAAGTCTTAAGCCAATCTAAATTAAGCTGACTTCCTACTCGAGATAAATTATCTATGATCAGCAACTCTTGGCCCTTGTGTAGTACTTCAGAGGCTAAGTTACTCCCTAAAAATCCACAGCCCCCAGTAATTAAATATCTCATATTATTTTTTCCTTGTTTATCATGTCAATTAACCCTTGTTTTAAAGAAAATCGCGGTGTCCACCCTAAACTTTCTAAATAACTCAGATCAGCTTTGGATGATTCATGTTCATTTTGACGCATAGGAAGCCTACCAAAATCAAGGATGCTTTTAGACTCACAAAGTTTATGAATAAATTCCACTAAAAAGCGAATAGTCACAGGCTCTCCTGAACCAAGCCCAACTTCTTGATATTTTTTCAATTTGCTTTTATTTTTCAATAAAAGCAAATAAGCATTAACCACATCTGTAATGTAAATAAAATCACGTTTTTGTGTTCCTTGCGTTAAAGCAATTGCTTCTTGATTAGATAAACATTGTTTTACTATGGCACCCACAAATTTACTGGTATCATCTTTTGGCCCATACATATGTTCTAAACGAATATTTAAAAATGCAATCTTGTCTTGAATTGCCAGTAATTTCCCCCAATCCGTAAATTGCTTTTTACTTAATGCGTACTGATTAAGATATTCGTATAAAATAGTATCGGTATTAAAAAAAGTATCGGTATTAAAATTTATGGCTGTTTCTAATAATTCCAATGCAAAAAGAGTATTGGCTTTAAAAATATCTACTGTAGTTTCTTGATGTCGACCATAGCAAGTTGCTGTGTGTATTACTGCGTCAATTTTTTTCAATTCAAAAGCTTTTTTAAGAGGCTCTTTATCAATATCAATAATATCAACTTTCTCTAAAAACTTTTCTATTCTATAGGTTTTAGAGAAACTTCGTTTTAAAATAACGACAGAATACTCCTTGTCTAAAAAGGCCTCTACTAAATGACTGCCCAAATAGCCTGTTGCACCGGTTAAAACAATATTCACTACTTAGAAAACTGCTCAAAAAAAAGCTTACAAGATGTATGCACATGTTTAAGCATTTCTGTGCTTAAACCATGGTGGCAAGCCAATAAAATCCCACCACGCATGACTTGATCCGCGTTAGGATAAGAAGCAAGTTTTTTGCATTCAATATCTTTAAACCCAGGTTGTCTTAAAATATTACCGGTAAAAACAGTGCGGGTTTGAATGCTGCGTTTTTCTAAAAAGATTTGTAGCTCAGTGCGCGTAAACGGTGCGTCATCCCGCACAATCATAGGAAAGGCCAGCCATCCCGTGCGAGAGCCTTCTAATTGTTTGGGTAAAATAAACCAGTGCTCATATTTTTTGAAAAATGCCATTTGTTTGGCGAACCATTTTTCGCGCGTAGTAATATTTTTTTGCAGATTTTTTAACTGCACGAGACCAAAAGCAGCGCACATTTCATTAGGTTCAATGTTATAGCCAAGCGCTTCAAAGATAAATTTGGCATCATAGCGAATGCCCTCAACATCTACATTAAAACGATTTTCAATCGCTTCGGATTCGACAAATAAAGAAGAGCTGCGTCCCCAGCTGCGAAGGAGTTTTGCACGATCGGCCATTTGATCGCTATTCACACAGACCATCCCGCCATTGCCGCCAGCAGTAACTACGTGCGAGCCATAGAAACTTGTGGTCGACATATCGACAAATCGTCCTGCGGTTTTACCATCAATCGTAGCACCCAAGGTATCCGCCGAATCTTCGATTAAAATTAACTTATGTTTATCCGCGATTTTACGAATTTTTCGCCAATCGGGTAAATTGCCTAATAAATTGGGAATCATCATCGCTTTGGTTTTGGGTGTAATCATTGCTTCAATTTTTGAAGCATCGATGTTAAACGTATCAGGATCAACATCCACAAATGCAGGCACAAGTCCGGCTTTCACGAGCGGCGCCACTGTTGTTGAAAACGTCAATACAGGCGTAATGACTTCAGAGCCTTTGGGTAAGTTTAAAATCTCAATGGCCAAATAATTGGCTGAAGAGCCCGAGTTGACCATGATGCCATGCTTTTTATCAAAAAGTGCCGCAATCCCTGCTTCCATCTCACGCACATGTTTGCCCATTTGGGTAGAGGTATCTAACACATACATGACCGCTTTTTTTTCAGCTGCGCCCCATACGGCTTTACCATAAGGGACATGAATAAATTGCTCTTTACTAGAAACTGTTTTTTTAACCGATTTTTTTACGCTTATTTTGGCAGCTTTTTTAGGAGTAGCTTTTTGCGCTATTTTTACTGATACTTTCATTAAACTTCCTCGAATGGTTCTAAAAAATTGAACTAAATTTTAACACTATTTTAAGACTGTATGCAAGCCTGATTTCGATTGATAGGCTTTAATTTGCGCAAAGGTTAAAGCTTTCACATCCTCTTTTTTTATCCATGCTGCATACCAGGCGATGAGCCAATCTAAGGTTTCTGGTAAAGATAATTTTGGATGCCACTGAAGTTCTGTCAGCGCCTTAGTAATATCAAGCTTTAAAAAATGGGCTTCATGAACTTTATCTGCTTTGCTATCCAGCTTCCAGCCAACATGGGACAATGGCCAATGAGTGAAAATATACTCGGTAATTTCTTCTACGGTAGCCACTTCTTGGATATAAGGTCCCAAATTCCAACCTCCACTGTATTTTTTAGGATCGCTATAAAGTTTTTCGGCAAGCAGCAAATAGCCTGATAAAGGCTCTAAGACATGCTGCCAAGGACGAATCGCTTTGGGATGCCGAATTTCAACGGGTTTATTATTGACAATGCTTTTCATGATATCAGCAATCAAACGATCGGTAGACCAATCTCCACCGCCGATGACATTACCTGCCCTAGCGGAAGCAAGACCTTTTCCTGCTTTTTCATAAAACGAGGCATAATAAGCGCGCGTGACTAATTCAGAGCAGCCTTTGCTATTGCTATACGGATCGCGACCACCCATAGGTTCATTTTCACGATATCCCCACACCCACTCTTGATTGTCATAGCATTTATCAGTGGTAACGTTGATAACCGCTTTCACAGATTCGGTATGACGCGCCGCCTCTAACACATAGGCCGTACCTAATACATTGGTTTCATAGGTTTCTAAAGGGTTTTCATAAGAATAAAGCACCAAAGGCTGTGCTGCCATGTGGATCACAATTTCCGGCTGAAATTCTTGGAAAACATTTTGTACGAAGTCTTTATCCCGAATATCGCCGATATGACTCTGCATATCTTTTGCAACGTCTGCCAAGGTAAAGAGATTGGGTATTGTATACGGATCTTTAGCAACACCGCAGACCTTTGCTCCTAAGCTCTGTAACCATAAACAAAGCCAGCTGCCTTTAAAACCAGTGTGTCCCGTCACTAAAACTTTTTTATTTTTCCAAAATGCAGTGTTCACTTCCACACCTTCCAAGGTGCTTTATTTTCTTCCCACAATTCTTGAAGCATTTTTTTCTCGCGTAAAGTATCCATCGGCTGCCAGAACCCTTCATGAAGATAAGCTTCCATTTCCTCTTCATGAGCCAATTGATGCATAGGCTCTTGTTCCCAAAGCGTATCATCCCCTTTAATATAATCAATGACTTTTGGCGATAACACAAAAAATCCGCCATTGATCCAAGCGCCATCACCACGCGGTTTTTCTTTAAATTCTGTGACCAAGTTTCCTTTTAATTCTATTGCGCCAAAACGCCCCGCAGGTTTTACCGCAGTGACCGTCGCCAATTTTCCGTGTTCTTTATGAAACTTTATTGTCTCGGTGATATTTGTGTCGCTCAATCCATCGCCATAGGTAAAACAAAAATC